>CAMAWZ010000014.1 GCA_945861995.1 Pseudorhodobacter antarcticus | reverse complement strand
GCATCCGTGCGCGCTGCGCATCCGATAGGCTGCGTTCCAGCGCCGCACCCTTTTCTGTCAGATACAAATGACGTTCGCGCCGATCTTTGCGGCCCACCCGCGCCTCGACCAAACCATCCTCAAACAGGCTGCGCAAAACGCGGTTCAGCGACTGTTTTGTCACGCCCAGAATGTCCAGCAAATTACCCACTGTCGTGCCGGGCGCACGATGGATAAAATGCACCGCGCGGTGATGGGCACGGCCATAATCCAGCCCCTGCAAAATGCGGTCGGGGTCAGAGGTAAAGCCGCGATAGGCAAAAAACATCGCCTCGATTCCGCGGCGCAGGTTCTCATCTGTCAGAAACAGCAGGCTGTCATCGCCTGATTTCGTCTCCACCATACCGCCCTCCGTTTTGGTTACCGCTTGGGGTAATTTATGTCAGCCTTGTTGACATTCCAAGGGGAAACTGGTAGCGAATCGCCGATTTAGCGCAAGATTATGTCCGAAACGGGCCTATCATGCGCAACATTCGCAAATTTGGAGGGCGCGATGGCAGGCTATGACGATCGGGACGGATTCATCTGGATGGATGGCAAACTGGTGGAATGGCGCAGCGCCAATGTGCATATTCTAACCCACGCGCTGCATTATGCATCTTCGGTGTTCGAGGGTGAACGGTGCTATAACGGTAAAATTTTCAAATCGGTGGAACATTCGCATCGCCTGCGCAAATCGGGCGAACTGCTTGATATGGACCTGCCCTTTTCCGTTAACGAGATCGAGGCGGCAAAGACTGCAACATTAAAAGCCAACAACCTCACCGATGGCTATGTGCGCGCCATCGCGTGGCGCGGCGCGGGCGAAGATATGGGCGTGGCATCCAAGAAAAACCCAATCCGCTTGGCGGTGGCCGTGTGGTCTTGGGGCAATTACTATGGTGATGCCAAGACGCGCGGCGCCAAACTTGACATCGCAAAATGGAAACGCCCCAGCCCCGAAACCATTCCCCACGCGGCCAAGGCGGCGGGCCTTTATATGATCTGCACTATGTCCAAACACGCCGCCGAGGCGAAGGGCTGCTCGGATGCGATGATGTTTGATTATCGCGGCTATATCGCCGAAGCGACGGGCGCGAATATCTTTTTCGTCAAGGACGGCGAAGTGCACACCCCCCTGCCAGACGCCTTCCTGAACGGCATCACCCGCCAAACTGTGGTTGGTATGCTGCGGGACAAAGGCATCACCGTGCACGAACGTCACATCATGCCGGACGAGTTGGAAGGCTTTCAGCAATGCTGGCTTACGGGCACCGCCGCCGAGGTAACCCCCGTGGGCCAAATCGGCGATTATAACTTTGAAGTGGGCGCGCTGACGCAAACCATCGCGTCTGACTACGAAAAGCTGGTGCGTGCTTAACACCGTTTCATCGCTGCTCCAGCACCGCTTTGGGGTAAATTACACGCCCTCAAAGAACTGGTATTTCTGCTTTAATGACTGGAACGCGGGCGATATCGCCCGCGATCTGGCCGTGATCGCCCGCCTTGGGGCCGACCATATTCGCGTGATGGTGGTCTGGCCGTGGTTTCAGCCCAACCCACGCTTTGTCAGCCCCGTGCATCTGGATCGGCTGGATGACTTGATGACAATGGCTGCGGCCGAAGGGCTAGACGTTATGCCATGCGTTTATACAGGCTGGCTAAGCGGTTATCGTTTCGATCCTCCCTTCCTTCAGGACGAGGATTTTTATACTGCCCCAGCATGGGCGGACGCGCAGTCGCTGCTTTTAGCCGCGTTGAACGAAAGGATGCACGCGCACCCAAACTTTCTTAGCTTTGACATTGGCAACGAAATCAATTGCTGTTGGAAAACCGCCCCCCGCAAGGGCGACGCGTGGATGACCCGTGTCTTTTCCCAAATGCAGGCCAGCCATCCCAGCAAGATCCACGTGAACGGGGTCGATCACAAACCTTGGTTTCAACCCCACACCTTTTCGCCCCGCGCGCTGGTGGCAGCCCAACAGATTGTCACCCTGCATTGCTGGCCCTTCTGGACGGGCGCCGCCGATCGGGGTGGCCCCTTGGACAAGCCCTACACCCATCTTGGCGGCGCAAAGGCGGCGTTGGCCCGCAGCTTTGGAGAGGCGGCGCACAAGCCAGGTTGGATTCAGGAATTTGGCGTCTGCGGCACCGAAATGCCCGAGGCCGACATTCCGCGCTGGACTGAAGCCTTTGTGACAACCGCCATAAAGGGCGGGGTCAGTTGGTTTACGTGGTGGGCCAGCCATAATGTGTCGAGGCGTTTTGACTTTCACCCTTTTGAATATGGCCTTGGCCTGATCGACCAAGACAATCAGATAAAACCGCAGGGCCATTTGTTCCGCGAACTTGCGGATGCTTATCGGGGTAAACCTGTGGTTTTGCCGGCATCAGTGCCCCCACCGCCCGATACACCGCCCGAAAACCGCGATGTATCGGCGACATGGAATTGGATGCAGGACTGGATGGCGCAGGCCTAGGCCCGCGCCCCTATTCCTTCTTGCCCAATGCAGGAAATGCGCCGTCATATTGGCCCATCGCAAACAGCCTCACGTTTCGGTGCTGGCCTTAAACCGTATCGCGCCGCGCTTAAACCGCGCTAAAGCCGCCGTCCACAAACAACTGCGCGCCGTTCACAAAACTGGCCTCATCGCTGGCCAAATACAGCGCCGCGCGGGCGATATCTTCGGGCTGGCCAAAGCGGCCCTGCGCCGCCTTAATCGCCGCATCCGATACATCCACGCCCATCGCTGTCAACTCGCGCACCTCGCGCTGGCCATGGGGCGTGTCGATGAACCCTGGGCAGACGGCGTTACAGCGGATACCGCGGTCGCGAAATTCCACCGCAATGGCACGCGCGAACATATGGCACGCGCCTTTGGTCGCATCATACAGCACTTCGTTCGGCGTGGCATATACCGCCGAGATAGACGAGGTGCAGACAATCGCCCCGCCCCCCGCCCGCAGCATTTGCGGCAGCACGGCGCGGGTGACCAGATACATGGATTTCACGTTCACATCGAACAGAAAATCCCAGTCCTCTTCCTCGGTTTCTAAAAAGGGCTTAATCACAATCGTGCCCGCGTGGTTGAACAGCACGTGTGCATCGCCCAAGGCCGATTGCAGCGCGGCAACTGCGCCGTCCACTTGCGCCTTGCGCGAGACGTCGGCCACGGCAAAGGCGGCTTTATGGCCATTTGCCACCAATTCTGCGGCCAGTGCCGCGCCCAAATCGCCGTTGCGGTCAATAATGCCCACAGCGGCACCCTCGGCGGCGAACAGGCGCGCGGCAGCGGCCCCGCAGCCAGATGCCCCACCCGAAATAATCGCCACTTTTCCCGCCAAACGCTGCGCCATTGCCCGCCCCTTGTTAGCGCGCCGCAACAGCCTTTTTGCGCGGCGCAGTTTGTATCTGGCCAGTGTCTTCCATTTTGCGCCCCATTAGCAAGAGCCGCGCCTCATGCGCGCGCAGGCTGCGGCGGGCAGAGGGGCCATAGGCTGCAAAATTACCCCCCGCAATATGTGGCAGCAGCGCCGTGATGTCATTCTGCGCGCCCGCACCCAGCGTATCAAACCCTTCTTCACCCGGATGAAAGCTTTCCGCCCCCGCCCCTTCGGCAAAGACAATTTCATGCGCGTCAAACAGAATGTGGTAATAGGTCACCTCGCGCATCGGATGCGGGCGAATATCTGCGCCATCGACCAACATTTTGGCCGCCGCAATCACCTCATCTTCGCCAAACAGCAGTTCAACCTTCCAGCCCGACAGCAACATCCGGTGCAACGGCGAGACCATGATATCGCGCCGATTGCCCAAGGCCCCCGCCGAGATCAAAATCGGGGCCTGGTCGCCCATCCCGTCCACAGTCATGCTGCCAATCCAGCGAATGGGTCGCAGCCCGTGATCTGCCGTTTCCACCAAATCGCCCACCCGCAATTTCTCAATCGGGCGGTTACCCTTGGCGGTGGCAAGGCGTGTGCCTGCCGTAAAGCAAACAGCGGTGTTTTCATCGTTCAGCAGCGCCGCGCTAACCGCGGCCCCGCCATTTTGAACGCGCAGCCCATCAGCCGACTGTAAAATACCGTCGGCCTGATCCGCGCGCAGCCATTTCAGCGCGTTATCGTATTGATTGCCAGGGTTGGCAGCATTCCACGCCGCCAAGGTCGTCGGGTTATAAAACCCGCGCAGATCGACAAAATCATTGTCCAAATTGCCATTGGCCGACACGCCCGTTACGGCATCGAAATCGGTGATCAAATCGGCACCTTGCACGGTAAACACATCCGCGCCAGTCCCGCCAGTCAGCGTGTCATTGCCTGTCCCGCCAACAAGGTTGTCATTGCCTTCGCCGCCATCCAGCGTATCGTTCCCTGCATCGCCATAAAGCGTGTCACTGAACACGCCCGTGCCGCCCACAAGCAGGTCATTGCCCTCGCCGCCAGACAGGGTATCGGTGCCCGCGCCGCCGTAAATGAGGTCATTGCCCGCGTCGCCGAAAAGCAGATCATTGGTAACGCCAACTGGATTAACAGGATTCGTGTCAATTTGCAGGGAATAGATCGAACCGTTACCTCCCCCGCCAGTACTGCTGTTCTGGACGCCGAAGGATGTGAACGGAACATTGATGGTTAATGTCCCAGATAATGCAAGGTTACCCCCAACTTCCGCTGTAATGCGCCCGCTACCATCAATGATATAAGTGCCGCCATTGCCATTGAAGGTGACCGAACCATTGGCAATCGCCGTGTTCAGGTTGATGGGCGATCCGTCGAGGACTATCGTTGGAAATTCGCCCGGATCTGTGGCGTTGAACTGCATTTGTGCGCCAGCAACCTGCGAAGACATGGTGTGGGTATGGACTTCACTCCCATCGCCATTGCCAACCCAAAACCCGTTGGTGATTGATCCGTATGAATACTGCGAAATCTCCGACCCACCATCGTTCGATGTGACCGTGGCGGTAAAGTTCGCACGTCCATTGGTACCAGCTATGGTCTGGCTGAACGCGCTATTGGTGGTGTAGGACGGCGCAAGAACTGGGCTATCGCCAACAATGGTGTCGTCGCCCGTGCCGCCATAGACAGTGTCATTGCCAGCGCTGCCGTCGATGGAATCGTTATCAAGCCCGCCATAAACGATGTCGTGACCCGAGCCAGCGTTGATCGTGTCATTGCCCGTCCCGCCGATCAGCGTATCGCTTCCGCCATTGCCGAATATTGTGTCATTGCCTTCGCCGCCGTCGATGTAATCGGCTGAACCATCATCTGTGCTGACTGTCGGCGTCAGGGTGCGGTTGGCAGGCGTGGCGATGCCATCTAAATCCGCGCCTGCGATATAGTCATCGCCCGCGCCGCCAAAGATAAAATCCGCGCCTTCATGGCCTTCTAGGGCATCATTACCATCGTCGCCATACAGCGTGTCATTGCCCAAATCACCGCTGATAACGTCGTTGCCCGCACCGCCAAAGAACACGTCATCGCCAATGTCATCGAACTGCCATGTATCGTCGCCAGCACCAGCGTAAACGGTGTCATTGCCCGCGCCGCCATCCAAATTATCGTTTCCGTCGCCTGCATAAACCAGATCGTTATCTGCGCCGCCTTCGATGGTATCGGCACCCCCGTCCCCATACAGCGTGTCATTGCCCGTATCGCCGTTCATCACGTCGTTGCCAGCGCCGCCATAATGCAGATCATCGCCAATGTCGCCCACAGCAAACGCATCATCGCCAGCGCCGCCATAAACACTATCACTGCCTGCGCCGCCAATTAGGCTGTCATTACCATCGCCAGCGTAAACCAAATCATTGCCCGCGCCCGCATCGATTGTGTCAACGCCAATGGGATCAAAGGGGCCAAGGATCACCACATTGTCCAACTTTAAATCGGTTTGGACTGTGTTGGTTGACGTTGGGTTGGACAGGCGGATCGTTGAATTGGGGCCAACGGCCGTAAAGCTAAAATTGATCGCGCGATTGGTTTGGTTTAGAATAACCTCGGTTTGCGTGTAAATCACGCTTCCCGCGCCATCCAACACTTCGATCAACAGCGTGTGGTTCGACGTGCCAATGTTATCTTCAAAGGCACGCAATGACCCCGAATAGACCTGCCCCGTAACGGTGGGAATGGTCTGCTGCACACCCTCGCCATAGGTCGATACGGCCGAGGCGTTCAGCGCAACATAGGTGCCCGAATAGAACGGCCCAAACCCCGTGGTTGGGTTAATGTTGTTCCATCCCGCAATGGTGAACGCGCCACCCGTGCGGGTGAAAGTGCCATTTGCAATCGAGTCTTCCGATGGATCAAAATCGCCATAAATCAGATCATTGCCATCACCGCCCGCAAGTGAATCGTTGCCAGCGCCGCCATAGATCGTGTCAACACCGCCAAGGCCTGCCAAAGTGTCATTGCCCGCATTGCCCGAAACGGAATCGCCATCGGCCGTTCCCGTGTAGCTGTTGTTGCCTGTCGTTCCGTTATACGTCGCCATGTTTCACTCTCCGCATGGCGGGCGCGTGGGTTAAGCGCCAAAGCGTCCAACCCTCATGTGTTCAAAGCCCCAAACGGGGCCGCGCCACAACGCTTGCATCATGCCTGTTTTGGCCATTTGGCCTTGCTGCTCTGGTTGGCCCCCTCTGCCTTTAGCAGGGGCGCTATTATACCAAAGTATAGCGCGCAATTTTCTTCATGAGTGCGCAAATTGATGCCATCTGCGAAACAATTCTTCAGATTTTCAATCAGTGGCAGAATATGCGGTGAAAAAGCCACAGAATAAGGCGAAATTGCGGCAGCTTTAGCGGTTCAAACGCGCCAAAGCCCACTGCGCCGCATCGGCCACGGCTGGGTCGAGGTCAGCCAGATGCGCGCGGGCGGGTTCTTGCAACCTAGGCAGGCCCGAATTGCCAATCGCATACAGCACATTGCGCACAAACCGATTGCGCCCAATGCGTTTGATCGGGCTGCCCGCAAACCGCGCCCGAAATGCTGCATCATCCAGCGCGGCAAGGCTGGCCAGTTCCGCCCCCCCCACGCGCGGCTGATAGCCAATATCGCGGGCGCGAGCGGCAAATTTGTTCCACGGGCAAACTGCCAAACAATCATCACAGCCGTAAATTCGGTTGCCCATCAGGGCGCGCAAATCAACGTCAACCGCCCCCTTATGTTCGATCGTCAAATACGAAATGCAGCGCCGCGCATCTAATTGATAAGGCGCGGGAAAAGCGCGGGTGGGGCAGATATCAAGGCAGGCCGTGCACCTACCGCAATGGCTGATTTCGGGCGCATCTTTGGGCAAATCCAGTGTCGTAAAAATCGCGCCCAAAAACACCCAATTGCCAATATCGCGCCCCAAAAGATTGGTGTGCTTGCCTTGCCAGCCCAGCCCCGCCGCCTGCGCCAGCGGCTTTTCCATGACGGGGGCAGTATCGACAAAAACCTTAATCTCGGCCCCTTTTGCTTCGGGCTGATCCAGCATCCAGCGGCCCAGTGCTTTCAGCCGCCGCTTGACCAAATCATGATAATCGCGCCCCTGCGCATAAACCGAAATCGCCCCCAAATCAGGGTGGGCCAGAATATCCAAAGGGTCCTGTTCGGGCGTATAGCTTTCCGCCAGCATAATCACCGAGCGGGCGGCAGGCCATAAGGCCGCAGGGTTTTCGCGCCATTCCGCGCGGTCTGCCATCCATGCCATTTGCCCGTGATGACCTTTGCCCAGAAAATCACGCAGGCGCGGGGCCGCCTGTGCAATGGCATCGGGCGCACAAATACCCATTTTGGCAAAGCCCACAGCCTGCGCCTGCGCGTTTAGCCGCGCGCGCAAATCGTGGTTAGAAGTCAAGGTCGGCATAGCTGGACGGGGGTTGAAACCCCAGCAAATGATCCGCCAGTAAGGTGCGGAAGGCGGGGCGTGATTTTAGCTTGGCATACCATTCTTTGACAATGGGGCTGCGATCCCATTCGACATTGCCCATGAAATCCAAAGACGACAAATGCGCCGCCGCCGTAAAATCGGCCAGCGTCATAACATCGCCCGCAAGCCAGCGGCGATGATCCAGCAGCCAGCCCAGATATTCCATATGATATTTCAGCGCCGCCGCGGCGGACTTTACCGCGCGGCTGTCAGGCTGCCCCTGCCCTGCCAACTTTTTGGTGACCTTTTCATGCAGCACTTTGCCGCTGACCTCGGTGTAGAATTTATCATCAAACCACGCGCAAAGGCGGCGCACTTCAAACCGCGCGGCAGCGTCGCGTGGCATCAACGGCGGTGTCGGCACAGTTTCCTCGATATATTCGCAAATCGCTTGGCTTTCTGACAGCGTCATCGCGCCCATGCGCAGCACAGGCACTTTGCCCGCTGGATTGCGGCGCATAAATTCAGGTGCCTGTTCCCAAAACCGTTCCTCGACAAGCTCTACTTCCAGCTTTTTCTCGCCCAAAGTCAGGCGCACCTTGCGGCAAAACGGGGACAGGGGCGCGTGAAAAAGTCTAATCATGGGGCACTCGGGTAATGTCGATACGCTGCAGCTTTGGCGTGAAATGACGACAAATTCAACTGTCTATTAGGGTAGCTATTGCCAATCAAAACAATCTGCGCGCCCGTCCACATCAATGGTTTCCGCCCCCGATATGATCGCAGCGCTACGGCGGCGCATAAAGCTGGAACTGCCCGCTGGATTGCGGTCTTTCGGATCAGGCAATACGGCAGCCAAACGGGCGGCTTGGGCGGCTGTCAAATCGGCAGCATCCACATCGAAATAATACCGCGCCGCCGCCTGAACGCCAAAGATGCCCTCGCCAAATTCGGCGACATTTAGATACACCTCAAGGATGCGCTGCTTTGACCAGACAAATTCGACAGCGGGTGTCAAAACTGCCTCTAACGCTTTGCGCACATAGCTGCGCCCATGCCACAAAAGCACGTTTTTGACAACTTGCTGCGAAATGGTCGATGCCCCGCGGTTTGACCCTTCGCTGACGGCATCTTTGATGGCCGCAATATCAAAACCCCAATGATTGCAAAAGTTTGCATCTTCAGCAGCCACAACAGAACGCGCCATCACGGGGGCTATGTTATCCCATCCCGTCCAATCTTTGGTAATGCCGCCTAGCCTCCATGCCTCGCCCGCCTGATAGATATTGATCGGGGGCGGCAAAAAGGAAAACAGCAAAATCAACGTGGCGAACAGCGCGGCCACCGCGACCAGTCCCTTCAACACAACGGCGCGCAGCCGTGCAAGCCACCCAACCCGCACCAAGGCAGGTTCAGGCAGCGCGGCGGCGCGCGGCGTACGGGATGATGTGCGCGGTTTGTTGGACGGAGATTTGGCCATGTCCCGCTATTTCCCCCCTCGCTGGGCGCGCGTCAAGCTGACGCTTCGGCATATTCCCATATGCCGATGGGCACAGCAGAGCCGCCTCATGGGCGCGCAGCATCGGCCGCGCCAAGGGCCACAGCGCGGTGCCCTGCAAGACCTGCGGCACAATCACAGCAATCTGCGCCAAGATTGCCGCATTGGCGTGCAAAATCGTATCCCCTGGATAAAAGCTTTCACTGGCCGCGCCATGCGCCTGCACAATTTCATGGCGGTCAAACATGACGTGAAAGTACTCGGCCGTCTTGCGCAAAACGCGGCGAATGCTGCGGCCATTGACCAGATGTTTGGCATGAACAAACACTTCGTCCACACCGAAATAATAAGGCGCGCGCCAATCAGCAATCAGAATGCGGTGCAAAGGCGATACCAAAAGCGGGCGATCATTGCCGATACTGCCCATTTCAAAACGGATCGGGGCATGTTCGCCCATCCCGTCCACAGGGCTGTAGCCCACCCAAAGCACTGGGCGCGGCCCATGATCGCGCGTCCACACCAAATCGCCCGCGCGAATGGTATCAATTCTGCGCGGCCCTTGCGGCGTGTCCAGCCATGTGCCCCGCAAAAAGCACGCAGGCCCAAGGCTGCCCACAGTGGTTTGCGTGCTTGTCGTAACATAGGTTGACCGCACAAATGTGGCCGTGCCCAGCACTGTGCCATCGGTCGGGGTGAAAACCGCCGTCCCGCCGTTGCGATAGAACGTCACCCCCGTAATGGTGCGCGTCATCCCCGCCATGGTGACGGTAATGGTGTCATTCTGCCACACCGCGTTCACAATCAGCCCGCCAACAGTATCGTTATTGCCTGCGCGGATCAGCCCGTTGGCATCTACATCATTCAGCTCTAACCGCACCATCGACAACGTACTGCCCGCGCCAGGCGGGTGTGCAGGATCGATGACGTAGAACTGATCGGTATAAATTGGCAATTTCGGATGCCATTGTTCTCTTTTTGGGGATAATCTGCTCGATTGTTTCCAAATACCTACCCTTTAAGGTTAATTTTCAGCTGAATTATGTCTAAATAAAGACAAGCGCGGCAGAGATGCCTCTGCCGCGCTTTAACAGTGCAATCGCCTAGGTGGGCCTATTCGGCAGGCACTTTGACGGGCACGTCCGACAGCGGATGCGCCAGATGCGGCAACATCTCGCGCGGGCAGATTTGCAGGAAATTGCCCCGCTCACCCGCCCAATCGGCCAAGATACGCTTGGCAATCGCGCTGTCGGTTTCTGCCAAATGCCGTTCGATCAGCGACTTTAACTGCGCCTCCCAATGCGGGTGATCAACACCGCAGGTCACAATCGTTTCGCCATTCATAAAGGCCGGCGCGCGGCCCGACGGGTCATAAACATAGGCCATGCCCCCCGTCATCCCCGCGCCAAAGTTCGCGCCAATGCGGCCCAAAATCACCGCAACGCCGCCTGTCATGTATTCGCAGCCATTCGATCCGCAGCCTTCGACCACCACCGATGCGCCCGAATTGCGCACGGCAAAACGTTCCCCTGCGCGGCCAGACGCAAACAGATAGCCGCCCGTCGCCCCATACAGCACCGTGTTACCGATGATGGTATTTTCCTCGGCCCGCAGCGGCGATGACATGGCAGGGCGCACCACGATTGTGCCCCCCGACAGGCCCTTGCCGACATAATCGTTGGCATCGCCCATCACTTCAATCTTTAGCCCGTTGACTGCAAACGCGCCCAAAGACTGCCCGCAAGATCCTGTCAGTTTCACCGTCAGATGGTCGGGTTGAAGGCTGTTCTTCATGCCAAACTTGCGCACGATATGGCTAGATGCGCGCGTGCCAATCGTGCGCAGCGTGTTGCGCACAGCATAGGAAAGCTGCATCTTTTCGCCGTCTTCAAAGAACCGCGCGCCGTCTTTTACAATATCCGCATCCAGCGTATCGGGCACAAAATTGCGCGGCTTGGAACGATCATAGGTGATTTTCTGCGCGCCATCGACTGTGATCAGCAGCGGGTTCAAATCCAGATCATCCAAATGCGCCGAGCCGCGCGAAACTTGGGACAACAGGTCAGCCCGCCCAATCACTTCGTCCAGCGACCGCGCGCCAATTTGCGCCAAAATCTCGCGCACTTCTTGCGCGTAGAAGGTAATCAGGTTGACCACCTTATCCGCGCTGCCTGTGAACTTTTGGCGCAGCGCCTCGTTCTGCGTGCAAACGCCCACGGGGCAAGTATTGCTTTGGCACTGGCGCACCATAATGCAGCCCATGGCAATCAGCGCAGCCGTGCCGATGCCAAATTCCTCGGCCCCCATCATCGCCGCCATCACCACATCGCGCCCCGTGCGCAAACCGCCATCCGTGCGCAGCGTGACCCGTTCGCGCAGGTTGTTCATCGCCAGCACTTGATGCGCCTCGGTCAGGCCCATCTCCCATGGCAGGCCCGCGTATTTGATCGATGTTGCAGGCGATGCCCCCGTGCCGCCGTTATGGCCCGAAATCAAAATGATATCCGCTTTGGCCTTGGCCACGCCTGCGGCAATGGTGCCCACACCGCTGGAAGACACCAATTTCACCGTCACCTTGGCGCGCGGGTTGATCTGTTTCAGATCGTAAATCAACTGCGCCAAGTCTTCGATGGAATAAATGTCATGGTGCGGCGGCGGGCTGATCAGCGTCACCCCCGGCGTTGAATGGCGCAGGCGCGCAATCAGCGCCGTCACCTTCACGCCGGGCAACTGGCCACCTTCGCCGGGTTTAGCGCCTTGGGCGACCTTAATTTCCAATTCTTCACAGGCGTTCAGGTATTCCGCCGTCACGCCAAAGCGACCCGATGCAACCTGCTTGATCTTGGCCGATGGGTTATCGCCATTGGCCTCAGGCACGAAATGGGCGGGGTCTTCGCCGCCCTCACCTGAATCAGATTTCGCCCCAATGCGGTTCATCGCCACGTTCAGCGTCTTATGCGCCTCGGGCGACAGCGCGCCAAGGCTCATACCTGGCGTGACAAACCGCTTGCGGATGGAGGTGATGCTTTCCACTTCCTCAATCGGCACAGGCTTGCCCAAAGGCTTGATATCCAGCAAATCGCGAATGTGAATGGGCGGATTGGCCCGCATCGCGGCTGAATACTGCTTCCACATATCATAGCTGGCGCGGTCACAGGCCGATTGCAGCATATGCATCGTCTGCGCTTCCCAAGCGTGCTTTTCGCCCGATCTGCGCGCCTTGTAAAAGCCCCCAATCGGCAGCACATCCGCGCCGCCCAGCCAGCCCTTGGCATGAACCTCCTCGGCCTTCAACTGCAACCCTTGCAGACCAATGCCCGAAATGCGGCTTTGCATCCCTGGGAAATATTCCGCCACCATCGCGCGCGACAGGCCCACGGCTTCAAAGTTCAGACCGCCCCGATAGGACGAAATCACCGAAATGCCCATTTTGGACATGATTTTCAAAAGCCCCGCATCCACCGCATTGCCATAGCGGCGCATCGCATCCAAGAGCGTGCCCTCTAGCAGCCCGCGCCGAATACGGTCAGCAATGCTGTCTTGCGCCAGATAGGCATTCACTGTGGTCGCCCCGCAGCCGATCAGCACCGCAAAATAATGGGGGTCGATACACTCGGCGGAACGTACGTTCACCGAACAGAAGGTGCGCAGCCCCTTGCGCGTCAACCACGAATGCACGGCCGAAGTTGCCAAAATCATCGGCATGGCAACACGGCTATCCGATTGATGCTGATCGGTCAGTACCAATTGCCCCGCGCCAGACCGCACAGCATCTTCCGCCTCGGCGCGGATACGCTCTAACCCTTGGCGCAGCGCGTCAGGGCCAGCATTTGCCGGAAAGGTGCAATCCAGATGCCCCACTTGGTCGCCAAAGCGCCCCACCAGCACGTCAAATTCCGAATTTGCCAAGAACGGGCTTTCCAGCACCATAATTTCCGATTGGCTGTTGGCCTCGTCCAGCACATTGCGCAGGTTGCCGAAACGGGTCTTCAGGCTCATCACCCGCCCCTCGCGAAGGCTGTCAATCGGCGGGTTGGTGACTTGGCTAAAGTTCTGGCGGAAGAAATGCGACAGCGGGCGGTAGACCGACGATAGCACCGCCGCAGGCGTATCATCGCCCATCGACGCAATCATTTCTTTGCCATCTTCGGCCATCGGGGCCAGAACTTGTTCCAACTCCTCAACTGTAAATCCCGCCGCAATCTGGCGGCGGCGCAAATCGCTGCCCTCAAACATCGGCGTTTCTGGCACGTCTTTCAGCAGCGCGCCCAGATCAACAATCTTTTGAATCCAGTCACCATAAGGCTGCGCGCTAGCCAGTTTATCTTTCAACTCGACATCGTGGTACAGCTTGCCGGCCGCCATATCCACGGCAATCATTTGCCCTGGCCCCAGCGCGCCCTTTTCGCGAATGGTCGCTTCGTCCACAGGAACCATCCCCGTTTCCGACCCTGCAATCAGCAGCCCATCCCCCGTCACAACATAGCGCATCGGGCGCAGTCCGTTACGATCAAGCCCGCCGCACACCCATTGCCCATCGGTCATCGCCAGCGCCGCAGGGCCGTCCCACGGCTCGATCACCGAATTGCAATAGGCATACATATCCGCCCATGCGGGCTTCATGTCGGTGGTGGCTTTGCTCCATGCCTCGGGCACCAGCATGGTTTTGGCCAGTGGCGCATTGCGGCCCGACCGCACCAGCACCTCGAACACCGCATCCAGCGCGCCCGAATCCGAAGTGGCAGGCGGGATGATCGGTTTAATATCTTCGGCAGCATCCCCAAAAGCTGATGAGGCCATGCGAATTTCGTGGGACTTCATCCAATTGACGTTGCCCTTCAGCGTGTTGATCTCGCCGTTATGGGCCAGCATACGGAACGGCTGAGCCAGCCACCACTGCGGGAAGGTGTTCGTAGAATAGCGCTGATGGTAAATCGCAAAGGCCGATTCAAACCGATCATCCATCAAATCAGGATAGAACGTGGCCACCTGTTCGGCCAGCATCATGCCCTTGTAAATGATACTGCGACACGACAGCGAACAGATATACATCCCCGCAATCTGCGCCGCCAGCGCCGCCTTTTCGATACGGCGGCGAATAATATCCAATTCACGCTCGAACTGTTCTTGGTCAAAATCCTTGTCGCAGCGGATCAGGATTTGCTCAATTTCAGGGCGCGTCGAATTGGCCTTTTCCCCCAGAACCGACACATCCACAGGCACATGCCGCCAGCCGTAAATGTAATGGCCCATGCGCAGAACTTCGGTTTCCACAATAGTACGGCAGCGCTCTTGCGCGGCAAAATCGGTGCGCGGCAGAAACACCTGCCCCACGGCAATCAGCTTTGACGTATCGGCATGATGGCCCGTGCGCAGCACTTGGTCATGGAAAAACGGCACGGGGATTTGCACGTGAATACCCGCCCCATCGCCCGTTTTGCCATCAGCATCCACCGCCCCGCGATGCCAAATCGCCTTCAGCGCGTTGATGCCGTTTTCCACCACCTTGCGCGAAGGTTTGCCCGAAATGGCCACAACCAGCCCTACGCCGCAGGACGAATGTTCATCCTCGGCCTTATACAGGCTGTTGGCATCCATCCATGCGCGCTTGGCTTCTTCGGCGGCGACCCATGCGTCATCATACTGTGGCATTTTGGCGTCTTTCTTTTCTAGCGGCTTTTAGGTGTTGCCAATGCTCGGCAAAGGGAATGGCCCCAGCGTGTTGCAGGGCGGTGCGGGCGGCGGGCATATCGCCCGTAATCACGGCGGCGAGCAGTGGGCGCAGCACACCATCGCGTTTCAGACACGCGGCCAGCGCATGGCCATACTGCGGCACAACCAGATGATCCACGCTTTCGGGCGTACTAAAACGGCGGGCATGGGGCATCTCGCGCGCCTCACCGCCGTGCAAGATCATAATCTGCGCAGGGTTGCCTGCCAAAGATGGCACGGCAGGAAACGGCCAAGCCGTGATATTCTGGCGAAAATGCCCCCAGCGCCGTTCTTCTGGCACGATGTCTTCTTTCACCGAATATTGCGGCACAATCGCCAGCACGGCGTCCAGCTTGAAAAGCGTTGCAAAAATCAGCGCCATACTGCCGCCCATCGAATTGCCAAACGCAATAATGCGCGCGGGCTTAATGCGCACGGCCAGCGCCTGAACGGCGGTGACAAGCGCATCCGCCAGCCCATCCGCGTTCATCCAAGACTGGCTGGCATCAGATATAAACAGCACATGGTTTTCCCCATCCCACCCCGTCAGGCGCGGCGCTTCGGGTGTTGGTATGGCCTCATGCCGCCCCCCCACACCGCTGAACGCCAAAATCAGGCGGTCACTGCGCCCAGCCATATAAGCCATGTGCAAGGGCGGCGCATCCAGATAGGGTTCAGCCAGCATCTACCACCCCTAAGTGGTTCAGCGACAGCACTGCATCGCAATCAAAAATCGGCTGCGTCGCGCCAAAGCCTTTGTCGCCTTCAAAATCAAAACTCATCGGGCTGCCTTCCAATGGCAGCCACGCATCCCCCGTCCAAAATTCGGAACTGCCCGAAAAGAACGAGCGATAATCGGGGCTGATAAACTCGCGCCCGCGCGCTTGGCGCACAATATTGCCGTCCAAATCGGTCTCGGTCATCTCAAACTCGGTCTGCTTCAGCGTGACGCCGTCAATCACCACCTCTTGCCCTGTCAGACGATCAAACCCGACCACGGTGGATTTCTCGCCATTGTCCTTTGACAGACCAAAAGCAAAGCTATCCATCCCCGTGGCCAGCAAATCGCTGAACGATGCAGGGTCGGTTGGGTTTGCATCTAGCGTTTGCTTTACAGGCGGGTTGATTTCGTAGCTTTCAATCCACTGGGTTTCGCTATCTATTTTCGATTGAAAAAAGATGCCCTCTTGGTCGAAATCAGCGCGCCACTGATCGCCCGCGTTATCAGCCTGACAGGTATAAAAGTTCGACACATTGCAGCCGCGCGATTGCACCGTCATCTTCAGCGCGCAGCCTTCGGGCGGCGTAAAGCTGCCCGCAAACGCAGGCGAGGTGAGTAGTAGAAGTGGAACGGCACATAGGGCTTTCATTCGGTCACTCCAGTTTGGGTCAGACGTGCTGACCATTCATTTTTTCAGCGCGCGCTGCATGTCGGGACTATGTAAGGACGGATGCCATACGCGCGCCATACGCAAAAAAGACGCCTATTCAGCGGCCAAAGCGGCAGGTTTTGCCAGATAGGCCAAAATCGCATCCGCCGCCTCGCGCCCATCGCGAATGGCCCAAACCACTAAGGACGCCCCGCGCACAATATCGCCGGCCGCAAAAACACCGTCCATATTGGTGGCATGGCTGCGGAAATCGGCCTTAACAGTGCCCCAGCGGGTTGTACCCAAATCGGCAGTTAGCATCGCCTTCATATCTTCGGGTTCAAACCCCAGCGCCCCGATGACGAGATCGGCAGGTTCCACATAATCGGCCCCGTCAATCACTTCGGGCGATTGGCGCCCCGATGCATCTGGCGCGCCAAGGCGCATCTTTTGCACAACCACACCCGTAACTTTTCCTTGCCCTTCAAACTCTTTGGGCGCAGAAAGCCAAACAAATTCAACGCCTTCTTCCTCGGCGTTTTGCGTCTCGCGCTGGCTTCCTGGCATATTCGCGCGGTCGCGGCGATACAGGCACTTAACCGATGTTGCACCTTGGCGGACAGCGGTGCGCACGCAGTCCAACGCCGTATCACCGCCGCCAATGACAACCACGCGCTT
>CAMAWZ010000013.1 GCA_945861995.1 Pseudorhodobacter antarcticus | reverse complement strand
ATCGGAAAACACGGCGCAGATACGCGGGCGGGCAAGATCAGATTGCACCAAAGTGTCGATAATGCGGAACCCGTATTGTGCGGCCACAGATTCCAAATACAGCGCCGTATCATCACGCGGTTGCAGGCTTTGGGCAAGGCGCAACGCTTTGACCGTGTCGGTGCCACGCTCTAACCGTTCCAACGCTTGGCCCAACGTCACCAAAATTGTGTGCTGCACTGCAGGATCGCTTGCCCGCAGATAGGCGTTCATTGCGGCATATTGCGACCTTTCGATATAGGCGCGCTGTTGGTCGCCCATGCTATCGGCAGCGGCCAGCAACAGGCGCGCATATTCTGCCCAGTCGCTTGCACTATCAGTAATGGTCACGGCCGAGCCTAGATATTCGCTGGCCAACACTAGATAGCCGTTCGCTTCACTATCACGCGCGGCAGCGGTAAATTCATCGCTGTTGTTGCCATAGCCAATGTGCTGTGCCCCCAGCCCTGCCGCCTGTTCGGTCGCATAGGGAAATTCCCAATCATAGATAAAGCTTAGCTCGCTGCGCCGCGCGCTGGCGGTGTCATTTACCCCCGCTTCAGCCAAGATAACGAGCCCCGAAATGGCCCCGAAAAATTCGGTGCTTTCATAGCCGCCTGCCTTGGGAAAGCAGGAATTGTTACGCGTGTTAAAGGTAAACGCCTCGCAGGCCGTGTTGGCAAAGCAGGCGCGCTGGCAGGCGTCTAATGTGGTGTCAAAGATGCTGGCAATATCGCCGCCTGCATAATCAGTGTCTTGCTGCAAAACCATCCGCTTTGACGGAATTAAATCCTGCGCAATGGCCGCGCTGGGCAGCGCCAGCGCCAAGACAATGGCGAAAGTTTTCATCAATTTTTGCGGATTCATAGCGTGGCCTTTCAAAGCGACTCACAACGCAGGGCTGCGGCATTCGCGCTCACTCTGGCAAGGCTGACGCCATATGGCAATCAAAAGTATAGGGGAATTTCGGGCGGGTTAAGCCTCTGTTCACTTCGTTGCGGCTAGTGTGACGCGAATCGCAGGAAATGCCTGCACTTGGCCAGAATGGATGCAAGATGGATTTCGCCGAAAGGCTAGCACAGGAAAGGCGCGCGCGCCTTGCAGCGCAGCGTTTGCTTGATCAGAAAAGCCGCGAATTGTTCGCGGCCAATGAAAAGCTATCGCTGCACGCGCGCTCGTTGTCTGACCAAATCGTGCAGCAGCGCCAAGTGGTCAATTCCGCCCTGTCCGAGGCGGAAACGCTAAAGGGCCAAGCTGGCCGTTTTGTCGAAGATTTGGATCGCGCGCATACCGCCGCCGTTATGGCCGAACGCCGTCTGTGGGATTCCATCAACACAATCGATGATGGCTTTGCCGTGTATGATGCGCAGCAGCGTCTGGTTGCCGCCAACCGCGTTTATCTGGCCATGTTTGACCAGGGCAGCATTGCCCCTGGCATCGCATATACACAGGTGCTGGCCCTTGCCGCGACGCAAGGGCGCGTTGATTTGCGCGGCGAGCATCCCGATGATTGGCAAGATTTCATGCTAAGCCGTTGGGAAAGCGATCAGATCGAACCGCTGACCTTGCAATTTCACGATGGGCATTGGCTGCGCATGGTGGATCGGCGCGCGCAGGGCGGCGATGTGGTTTCGCTCGCCGTAGATATCACCGACCAAATGCGCATCTGGGCCGCGATCGAGGCTATTCCCGATGGGTTTGTTCTGTATGACAGAGAGGAGCGACTTGTGACCTGCAATCAGCGTTACCGTGACATTTATCAAAACTCTGCCCCATTTATCGATGCGGGCGTAAAATTTGAAGATTTGCTGCGCTATGGCATTGCGGCGGGCGAGCATCCAACTGCGATAGGGCGCGAAGAAAATTGGGTATCCGAACGTTTGCACCGTTTCCGCAACCCGGGGGCCATCGCCGAAGATCAGCTGGCCGATGGCCGCTGGATCCGCACCCAAGACCACCCCACCCCCGATGGGGGACGCGTGGGTTTGCGCATGGATGTCACCGCCGAGAAAACAAACCAAGCCGCGCTGGAAGCGGCCCGCATCGCCGCCGAAGCGGCCAATCGTGCTAAATCGGCGTTTTTGGCCAATATGAGCCACGAAATTCGCACACCTATGAACGGCGTTGTGGGTATGGCCGAACTGCTGTGCGATACCACCCTAAACGACGATCAGCGCCTGTTTGCCGAAACCATCCGTTCGTCGGGCGAGGCTTTGCTGGTGATTATCAACGATATTCTGGACTATAGCAAAATCGAGGCGGAGCGGCTGACACTGCATCCAGAACCCTTTGATCTGGAACGCACGATACACGAAATTACCATGCTGCTGCAACCGCGCGCGCGCGAAAAGGGCATTGATCTGCTGATCGATTTCGACATGTTCCTGCCGACCCGTTATGTCGGCGATCCTGGACGTTTGCGGCAGGTTTTGACCAATTTAATGGGAAATGCCGTTAAGTTCACCCCAAAGGGCCATGTTTTGGTGCGCGTTGTCGGAGTCGAGGCGGGGGCAGGCGCGCAGCAACTGCATATTTCCGTCGAAGATACGGGCATTGGCATTGCGCCCGAAAATCTGGATGCGGTGTTTGGCGAGTTTAATCAAGTCGAAGACGCCGCCAACCGCAAGTTTGAAGGCACGGGTTTGGGCCTTGCCATCACGCAGCGGCTGATTGAACGGATGGACGGCGCGGTTTGGGTTGATAGCGAACTTGGCAAAGGATCGTGCTTTGGCTTTCGCGTGACTCTGCCTGTGGCCGAAGATTCCCCGCCCACGACCGCCCCCATTGCCATTAAGCGCGTTTTGGCTGTGGATGATCAATTCATCAATCGCACGATTTTGGAACGCCAACTGGCCCCTTGCGGCATTGCTGTCACCCTGTGCCGTTCGGGGGCTGATGCCTTGGCCGCTTTGGCCGCCAGCACGTTTGATGTGATTTTGACCGATTACGAAATGCCCGAAATGAACGGCCTTGCCCTAACCCGCGCCATTCGCGCGCAAGGCATTGAAACGCCGATCATTTTGCTGACCTCAAACCCCGCCACCGCGCGCGAGGAGGAGGGGCACGATATGCTGGCCTCGGTGGTGCAAAAACCCATTCTGCGGGCCGATTTGTATCGCCGTTTGCAGGCGCTTGCAGGCGAGGGCGAGGTGGCCGCGTTGCCAGCCGCAACCCAACCCCCGCAGCCCCAACGGAAAATGCGGGTGCTTGTGGCCGAAGATAACCGCACCAACCAGTTGGTGTTCCAAAAAATGGTGCGCGAGTCGCAGATTGATCTGCAATTTGCCAGCAACGGTCTAGAGGCCGTCGCGCAATATCAAAGCTTTGCCCCAGATCTGATCTTTATGGACATATCCATGCCAGAAATGGATGGCAAAGATGCCGCCCGCGCCATTCGTGCGCTAGAGGCGGGCGGGCCCGCCCATGTGCCAATAGTGGCGCTGACTGCCCATGCGATGGATGGGGACGAGGTGGCAATTTTGGCAGCAGGCATTGATAGATACATGACCAAACCGCTGCGCAAAACGCTGATATTGGATACCATCGCCGCCCATGCGCCCAATTTTGTGTACCCAATTGCGCATCCGCAGGAACTGGCGGCCGAACATGCCGCCTAATGCGCGGCCAAAGCGGCCTGATTTGCAGGCAGATAGGGCCGCTTGAACACAAGTTTTTCCGCATTGGATTGGTCGGCGCAGTATCGATAACCGCCCAAGTGAAAGCCGCGCAGATCATTGGGGTCTGTCAGATGATGCGTGCAGATATACCGCGCCATCGCCCCGCGTGCCTGTTTGGCCCAAAAGCTGACAATCTTGGCTTGGCCGTCTTGTTCTTCTAAAAAGACGGGGGTGATGACGGGCAGGTTCAATGCCTTTTGATCGACAGCGCCAAAATATTCGACCGAAGCGCAGTTCACCACGGCCTTTGCCTCCACCTGTTCTGCTTGCGCGCGCAGGGCCTTGGCAATTTTATCGCCCCAAAAGGCGTAAAGATTTGCCCCTTTTGGGTTAGCAAGGCGCGATCCCATTTCCAGCCGATAGGGCGCAATGGCGTCCATCGGGCGCAGAACCCCATAAAGCCCTGACAAAATACGCAAATGCCCATCGGCCCAATGGCGCGCGTCTGGCTCCATCGCCCGAAAATCCAGCCCCGTATAAGTATCGCCATCAAACACAAGCGCGGCGGCAAAGGTCTGCGCGCGCGCAAACTCCGCAAACCGCGCATGGTTCAGCGCGCCCAGCGCTGGCGAGATATCCATCAGTTTGCACAGATCATCCACCGAAAGGGCGCGCGCGATTTTGGCCAAGGCACTGGCCTGCGTGCCAAACATTGGGTCTGACAACCCCGCAGGGGCGGCCTCATTCAGGCGTTTGGCGGGGGAAATCACAGTCAGCATTGCAACTCCAGTCGGTCAATAGGGCGTATCCAGCCATATAGGCTGAACCTTTGCGGGGGCGAGGGGGGTATCTTCGGGGCCGTCGCTGTTGAGCACATCCAAAAACGCCGCGCCGAATCGTTCAATCTTGGCTTCGGTCATGCCCGAAATCTGCACCATCTCGCTCAGCGTTGACGGGCGGCGTTGGGCGATATGGCGCAGCGTGCTGGGATCAACGGACAGATGTTTACCCGTGCCATTGGCCCCGCGCATCAGGTCAACTTGCACAGTTTGCAAGCGGTCAAAAACCCCTGCCGCCGCCGTGCCCACCACCGCGCGGCGCGCAGGATGCAAATCGGGCGCGGTTTGCCCTGTGATCACGGCCAAAAACACCGCGCCGAAACTTTCCAGTTTTTTGGCGCCAATGCCCGAAATCCGCATCATAGCGTCAAGGGTAAAGGGGCGCGCTTCGGCCATTTCAATCAGGGTTTTGTCGGTGAAAATCACGTAAGATGGCACGCCGCCCGCCTCGGCCAATTCGCGGCGCTTGGCCTTCAGGGCGGCCAAAAGCGCGGCGTTTTCATCGGACACTTGGGCGCGCACCAGTGGGGCGGGCGCGGCATGCAGCGCAGTTTCGCGGCGCAGGGTTATCTGAGCCTCGCCGCGCAAAATGGGCCGCGCGCTGTCGGTCATGCGCAGCGCGCCAAAACGGTCGGGATCGGGGCGCACCAAATCGCGCCCCATCATCTGGCGAAACACCCCCGCCCATGCCGCGCGGTTTAATTCGCGCCCCACGCCAAAGGTGGGCAGTTTGTCATGCCCGCGCTCGCGGGTTTTTGCGGTGGTCGTGCCCAGCAAAATATCGGTCAAATGCCCCGCGCCAAACCATTCGCCCGTGCGCAAAATCGCCGACAGCGCCTTGCGCACGGCATCGGTGGCGTTGAACACATCGGCGGGCACATCGCAAATATCGCAATTACCGCAAGGGGTTGCGGGTTCGCCAAAATAGCCCAGCAGAATTTGGCGGCGACAGGAAATCGCCTCGGCCAGCCCAAGCAGGCTGTTCAGCCGCAGATGGTCAGCCGCCTTGCGATCGGCTGGGGCTATGCCTTCGTCAATCTGGGTGCGGCGCAGTTTAATGTCTTCAGGCCCATACAGCGTTAGGGTTTCGGCGGGCGCACCATCGCGCCCCGCGCGGCCGATTTCTTGGTAATAGCTCTCAATCGATTTGGGCAAATCGGCATGGGCGACCCAGCGGATATCGGGCTTATCAATGCCCATGCCAAAGGCGATTGTGGCCACCACAATCAGCCCGTCTTCCTGTTGAAAGCGCATTTCAACACTGCGGCGGGCCTCGGCCTCCATCCCGCCGTGATAAAAGCATGTCGAATGGTCCGCATCGCCCAGCGCGCGGGCAAGCGTTTCGGTTTTGGCGCGGCTGGCACAATAGACAATGCCCGATTGCGTGCGGCGCGCGGCGGCAAAGCGCAAAATCTGATCGCGCGGGTTGTCTTTGGCGGCAAAGGCAAGGTGGATATTGGGGCGATCAAAGCCGTGCAGAAACACTTGCGGGGCATCACTGCCGAACAAGCGCGCGATAATCTCGCCGCGCGTTTCCTCGTCTGCCGTGGCGGTAAAGGCGGCAAGGGGCACGCCCAGTTTGCGGCGCAAATCGCCAATGCGCAAATAGTCTGGGCGAAAATCATGCCCCCATTGCGATACGCAATGCGCCTCGTCCACGGCAATCAGGGTGCAATTTGCGCGCCGCAGCAGGGCCAGCGTCCCCGCGGCCGCCAGCCGTTCTGGCGCAATATACAACAGCTTTAGGCGGCCTTCGTCGATGGCGGCGAAGACTTCTTCGGTTTGCTCGTCGGTATTGCCAGATGTCAGCGCCCCCGCCTCCACCCCCGCCGCCCGCAGCGCGCGTACCTGATCGCGCATCAGGGCAATCAGCGGGGAAATGACCACTGTCACCCCATCACGGCAGAGCGCTGGCAATTGAAAACACAGGCTTTTCCCGCCGCCCGTGGGCATAATGGCAAGGGTGTTTTGCCCCGCCATCACCGCGCGCACAATGTCTTCTTGGCCGGGACGAAAGGCAGAAAACCCGAAAACCGAGTGTAAAAGTTGGGCGGTTTCGGGCATGGGCGGCTTAGAAGAACAGGTTGGCGTTGTTCACCAGAATAATCCGCAGACCAAACACTGCCAGCAGCACAATCAGCGGCGCCAGATCAATGCCCGAAATATTGGGCAAAAACGAACGAACGCGGGCATAGATCGGTTCTAGCAGCCCATCCAACCCGCGCCAGATTTGGCCAACAAAGGCTTGGCGCACGTTCAGCACTTGAAACTGGATTAGCCAGCTCATGATGATATGCGCCAGAATGATCCAGCGGGCGATGTCGATGATCATCAGGGCAATTTGAAACAACGATTGCATCAATCTCTCCTACAAGCGGTTGTGGGTTAGGTAACGCCAAGTACCACAATAAGCACTGGTTTGCGGCGTAATTTGTGCCGCAAGGTCAGGCTTGACCCCATCGCAGGATTGGCCATTTTGGGCGAATACAGCGTGCGAGGCCCCAATGTACCCCTATCTGCGGATGTATAAAGAAATGTGGAAGTATAAAGGCGCGCCCAAACTGGGCGTGCTTGACCCGCATATCAGTTATCACCGCATTTGGCCGCAAGATTTGGATCCGTGGAAAGAGTTGAACAATGGCCGCACCCTGACGCTGTTTGATCTGGGCCGCATTCCGATGGCGCGGCGCATGGGTTTGGATAAGGTTCTGGCGCAAAACGGCTGGGGGCTTACAGTGGCGGGCAATTCAACCCGCTACCGCCGCCGCGTGACGGTGTTTACGCGTCTGCGGCAGGTGTCCCGCGTGATTGGCTGGGACGCGCGGTTTATTTATATGGAGCAAAGCTTTTGGCGGGATGCGCAGGATGGCGATGCCGAATGTACCGCGCAGATGCTGCTGCGCAGTGCGATCATTTCCAAAGGCGGGATGGTTCCGCCCGCCAAAATGCTGGCAGCACTGGGCGCGGATATGCCCAGCCCGCCCTTGCCAGATTGGGTAACGGCCTGGATTGCCGCCGACGCGCTGCGCCCTTGGCCGCCCGAAGGGGGGAACTTGCGCTAAATCGGCGGTGAATTGACTTGCCAGCCTAGTTGCTTTCGGGCTGTATCAGGCAAAACGGGGGGCGCGACATGAGCGAAATTTCACCAAGCAAACGCATTTGGGGGTGGTATTTTTTCGATTGGGCCAGCCAGCCCTATAACACGCTGCTGTTGACCTTTATCTTTGGCCCCTATTTTGCCGAAATCGCGCGCGGCTATTACATGGGCGCGGGGCTGGAAGAAGAGGCGGCCAAGGCTGCCGCGCAGTCGTTCTGGGGCTATGGGCTGACCGCCAGTTCGATCATCATCGCCATACTGGCCCCGATTTTGGGCGCAGTGGCCGATGGGTCGGGCCGCAGGATGGTGTGGATTTGGATTTTTTCGGCGTTTTACGTTACGGGCGCGTTCGCCCTGTGGTGGGTGATGCCGGGGGGAGAGTTGGACACCCTGTATTGGGCCGTCGGCTTTTTCGCGATTGGCTTTATTGGCATGGAATTTACCACCATTTTCACCAATGCGCTGATGCCGACCCTGGCCGATCATGATGATATTGGCAAAATATCGGGGTCGGGTTTTGCCTTTGGGTATTTAGGCGGGCTGGTTGCGCTGGTTTTGATGCTGGCGCTGTTTGCCGAAAATGCCACCACGGGCAAAACCCTGATCGGGATTGATCCAATTTTCGGGTTGGATACCGAAGCGCGCGAAGGCACGCGCATGGTCGGCCCCTTGGCTGCGCTGTGGTATGCGGTGTTTATGATCCCGTTTTTCCTGTGGGTGCGCGAGCCGCGGATTGCAGGCGTAGGCCGCATTCACATCGGCGCGGCGCTGGGCAGTTTGCGCGACTTTATCGCAGGGCTGCGCTTTCGCAAAAGCCTGTCGGCCTATCTGGTATCGGCCTTGCTGTACCGCGATGCGCTGAACGGGCTTTATGCCTTTGGCGGGGTTTATGCCAGCAATGTGCTGGGCTGGTCGATTACGCAAATTGGGGTGTTTGGCATATTGGGCGCGCTCACAGCGGTTGTCGCCAGTTGGATTGGCGGCCGCTTGGACAAACGCTTTGGCCCCAAGCCCGTGCTGATTGGCGCGATGATTATCCTAATTGCGGTCTGCATCGTGATTGTGGGCCTGTCGCGCGACAGCCTTTATGGTATCCCGCTGGACGAAGCGGGCAGTACAGCCGATATCATCTTCTACATCTGCGGCGCGCTGATTGGCGGGGCAGGTGGGCCTTTGCAGGCCGCCAGCCGCACAATGCTGGTGCGCCACACCACGCCAGACCGCGCAACCGAAGCCTTTGGTATGTTTGCGCTTTCGGGCAAAGTGGCATCCTTCATCTCGCCCCTGATGATTGCCATTGTCACGCATATCAGCGGGTCGGCGCGCATTGGCATCTCGCCTGTTGTGCTGTTGTTCGTTCTGGGGTTGGTGCTGCTGATATGGGTGCGCCCAAAAGGGGAAATGGCATGATTGCAAGATTAGTTGCAGCGTTTTTGGTTATTGCCCCTGCGCCCAGTTTGGCCGAACCGCTAGCGCGCGAATTGTTTGGCGCGGCGAAAACCCCAAGCCAGCAAGAAGCTATGCCCATTGGCACCTATGCGCGGGGCTGCGCGGCGGGGCTGGTGGAACTGGCTGAAAGCGGGCCAACATGGCAGGCCATGCGCCTGTCGCGCGGGCGCAATTTTGGCCATCCTGTGACGATTGAGTATCTGAAAGATTTGTCCGTAGCTGCCACGCAGGTGGGCTGGGCGGGTCTTTATATTGGCGACATAGGCCAACCGCGCGGCGGGCCGATGACATCTGGCCACGCCAGCCACCAAATTGGGCTGGATGCCGATATTTGGATGCTTCCTCCGCGCAGCCTGAACCTAACCCGTCAGCAGCGCGAGGATATCTCCTCAATCCCGGTGCGGTCGGCTGATCAGCGGTCAGTCACCGAAAACTGGACGCGCAATCATCATGCCCTGCTGCGGGCGGCGGCGTCGGATAAACGGGTAGACCGCATCTTTGTGGCCGCCGCCGTGAAAATTGAAATGTGCAAAACCGCGTCGGATGCCGATACCGCTTGGCTGCAAAAAATTCGCCCTGTGCCAGGCCATGATACGCATTTTCATGTGCGGCTGAAATGCCCAGCGGGGTCTAACCTGTGCCAAAAGCAAAAGCCAACTGTTGCCACGCTTTCAAAAGGCGGCAATGGCTGTGATGATACGCTGATGTGGTGGGTGACGGATTATTTGAACCCGCCAGAGCCCACCAAAAACCCCAAACCACCAACAAAGCAGGAAGAGCCTGAAAAATCGGCAAAGACATTTATCCTTTCAGATTTACCCAATCAATGTCGCGACGTTCTTTCAGCGCCTTAGTGGCCGCTTTTGCAGCGCTTGGCTTGCAGGGCAGCGCTGCGCCAAAGCCCCCTGCGGGGTTTGTAGCGGCATTCGAACTGAAATCAGATGATCCGCTGTTTGGCGGGCTATCTGCGATTGACGTGTCAGATGATGGCACAGGGCTGACCCTGCTTTCGGATCAGGGGTCCTATGCCACGGGCACAGTTGCGCGAAATTCGGCGGGGCAGATCACGGGGGTTCAGCTATCGCCTTTTGCACGGCTAAAAGCCTTGGGCGATGCCCCGCTCAGCGTGGGCCGCAACGACAGCGAAGGCTTGGCGATTGGGGCAGACGGGGTCAGCTATATTTCCTTTGAAGGTGTCGCGCGGCTTTTGCGATATGCGCGGCTGGACGGGTCTGCCGAAAACTTGGAAGGCCACCCCGATTTTCCACGTCTCCAGCGAAATTCCGCGCTTGAGGCGCTGGCGATAGACGGCGATGGTGCGCTGTACACAATGCCAGAACGCTCGGGCGCGGCTGATCGGCCTTTTCTCATATATCGCTTGCGGGGAGGGGTGTGGGACACCGCTTTGTCATTGCCGCGCCCCGATGGGTTTATGCCCGTTTCTGCCGATTTCGGGCCAGATGGCCGGCTGTATGTTTTGCTGCGCCAGTTTCACGGGCTTATGGGGTTTTCATCCAAACTGATCCGCACCACCGTTGGCGAAGATGCGCTTGGCCCAATTGAGGTGCTGTTTGAAAGCGCGGTGGGCCTGCATGACAATCTCGAAGGACTGTCCGTTTGGCGCGATGGCGCAGGGCACTTGCGCGCCAGCATGGTGGCGGACGATAACTTTCTGTCGTTTTTGTCTTCGGGTATTGTGGAATATACCCTGCCCGATTGACGGGAGCCAAGGCTTGGCCTAATGGCCAAGGTCTTAACTTTGCCCATAGGGCACAAGTCTCCGCAACCTTGCAAAAAACGGAAAATATCATGAAACACCTTATGCTTGGCGCCGTTGCCATGGCTTTAATCGTTTTGGCATCCAACATTTTGGTGCAATTTCCCATCGGTCACTGGCTGACATGGGGCGCGTTCAGCTATCCGCTGGCGTTTTTGGTGACCGATTTGGTCAACCGATTTTATGGGCCAAGCGCGGCGCGGCGTGTGGTGCTGGTGGGCCTTGTTGTGGGGCTGTGTGCCAGCGCGATTGGCACGCAAATATCAGGCGAATTTGGCCCGCTGGTCACCATCCGCGTGGCCATTGCCAGTGCGACCGCGTTTTTCTTGGGCCAGTTTTTGGACATTGCCGTATTCAACCGCCTGCGCGGCGCGGCATGGTGGCGCGCGCCGCTGATTTCAACGTTCTTCGGCAGCGCCTTGGATACGGCAGTGTTCTTTACCTTGGCTTTTTCGGCAGCCTTTATCTGGGTATCGCCCAGCACCGATGTCGCATGGGCGCTGGATGCGGTGCCCCTTTTGGGCGTCGGGCCAACCGTGCCGCTGTGGGTGTCGCTGGCGGTGGCTGATTTTGCGGTCAAAATCTTGGTCGATCTGTGTGCGCTTTTGCCATTTCGACTGGCGATTGCAAAATATGTGACAAATGTTGCGTAAAAACTTTTGACAAACACAAAATATGTGTCACCTTACCCGTATCGGCAACCATTTTGAAAGGAGGTGATCCAGTGTCTAGAGTGATATTGGAGAGTGGTGTTGGGACAGTCGTGGGGTGTGTTTTCTAAGAGCAACCTCTTGGACGAACGTTTCTCAGATTGGGCAGGAACCTAACCTCCCCATCTCCTAAGATCTCGGAAAGGGTCGCCCAACGGTGGCCCTTTCTTCTTTTGGGCGGCAGGGGTATCTTGCAGCCATGTTGCGCATCAATGACACCATTTCCATCGCTGACTGGGAGCTGAGCGAAAGCTTTATGCGCGCCTCGGGGCCGGGTGGGCAGAATGTAAACAAGGTGTCTACGGCGGTGGAACTGCGGTTCGAGGCCGAACGTTGCCCCGCGCTGGCGGCATCGGTCAAGGCGCGGCTGCAACGGCTGGCAGGGCGGCGCTGGACGAATGAAGGCGCAATCGTGCTGCAAGTGGATGAAACCCGCAGCCAAGCCCGCAACCGCGAGATTGCCCGCGAAAGGCTGGTGGATTTGATCCAACAGGCGTTGGTTAAGCCAAAGCCAAGGGTGGCAACCAAACCCACCTATGGCAGCCAGTTGCGCAGGTTACAGGAAAAGAAAACGCGCAGTGTGATTAAGGCTAATAGAAGCGCTGGCACCACAGACGAGCCCTAGGGCCCTGAAACTGCGGCCCCAAAATGCGCCTAACTTTGCGAAATACAAGCGCCGAATTCTTCCAGCCAATGCCTGTATGCGCTGGCCTGAGAGGGGGATAGATTTGTTTTGGACGATCGCGGTTTTTCAACAACGCGAAACTCGCCCTCCATAATCTTCTTCAAAATGGCGTCATCTAAACGCGGTGTCTTGAAGGTTTTCCAGTGCGGCAAATGGGTTCGCAAAGGGGCACGGCGTACATCTGGGCCGTCAAGATAGATCCAAGATTTGCGTGCAAGACCATCAAACACGGTCTCAAAACCCATCAACTTCGGCGAACGCGCGACCGAATCATTGCAAACGATGATCTGATATCGCACCGCGGTGTCTTGCAAAAAGCGGCTGATATGGACCAGCACATCGGTCGATAACATTTCATCGCCAAAAAACAAAACATGATCGCCGGGCTGGTTTGTATAGGCGGAAATGTCTTGGATCAAACGCTCTAACTTATCAGTTGGGATCGGCAGGGTGTCAGTTTCTTGATGCGCGCTTACGCCAATAAGTTTGCGAAACGGGCTGCTTAGTTTTTTGCGATACACCCCAATTTCGGTAACAGTTACTGGGGCTGCCTCACCCGCTTCCTTTGGCAATGACCATACAACACCCGCCGCCAAAAGCGCGATCACGGGGTCGTCACTGGCGGAAAAGATAAAGGTTAATTTGCCTTTGCTGCCCCGCGTTGATGTCGATGTATCAACAACAGGCGCAGATGCAGCGACTGGAGCAGGTGTAGCAACAGGAGCAGGTGCAGCGACTGGAGCAGGTGCAGCAACTGGAGCAGGGCGCAGATTTACGATTTCAGCCGTTGTCGGGCGGCTTGTGGCGACGGCCACATCCTTTGGCGCTTGGGCAGTCACGACGGGCGGCACAGGTACGGGGGGCACAACGACGGGCGGCACAGGGGCAGATACGACAGGAGCCACAGGGGCAGCCATTTGCACGGGTGCTTCAACCCACTGCGCCGCGACGGGAACTTTCAAATTCACGCCAGCGATAGGACGATTTACCAGTACAGTGGACAAAGCCGTTCTAATCTCACCAAACCAAGCATAAGGTTTTTTGATGATCGCAGCCGTGTCGACAGAAACCATATAGCGGAAATCCTGTGTCGGGCTGCGCAGAACAAAGCGCCTGATCCGACTGAAGAACGGGGAAAAAGCCTCGACCAATTCTTCAAGATCGGATCTTTCACTTTCCAATCGGCAGGCGCGGTGTTTGAGAAGGTCAAAGAAATGTACGGCAATCCGACCGCAATCTTCCGTCACACTGGAACTGGACAGGATGACACCAGGATCCGAATAGGAAACGCGCGTGACATGGTCATCCAAAACCACATCGCAGACTTCTGCTGTTGGAACAATGGACATCATTTTTTGGATCAGCGACGTAGCATTCAGCGGCCCCCAACGGTAGGCCACGATAACGTCAAATCTGTCATTTCGGCCCTTTTCAAGCAACGAAATACCATCTTGACCGACCAGAATGATCCATCTGGCAAGCGTCATATCTTCTACGTCTATCTTAGACATGCCGTGCCCGCCCCCTGATTGCGGAAACCAAACTTAGGTTCCATTGAAAAAAGCGCAAAGAAGTCGTCGCAAAATTAAGCTTTGCCTTGGGGCCAAATGATGGGATTTTAAGTGTCGACATTATCTTTACCGTACCATGCGCATAGAGGCACTCGCGCCCTGCAGAAATCTTTATTTGCACAGTACTCTCTAATTTCTCTAACTAAAACAATCACATTATTCGCGGCTTAAACGCGCCACATCAGATCAATGTGGCGCGGTCTTTGCGTTTATTAGATCGCGTCCACGCGTCTAAATTCAACTTTCAGCGCGTCGTACCAAGATTTCAGATCGTCGATCCCGGAAAACACGCTCCACATATCCACGCCAAGCGCTTCGGCGGTTTTTGCTTCGCCCAGTTCTAGTGCGCTTTTGACCGAAACATAACGCTGTTCCATCGGCAGCCAAAGTTCCGAGTTGCAGCGTGGCAAGTGGATGAAATCGACTTCTGCTTTGACGGGGGTCTTGATGACGCTTTTGCGGATGTCCAAGCCATCAAACGAGCCAGCAGATTCGTTCAGCACGACGAAGATCTTGCGTACTGGCAGGCTTTCGTGGTTGCCAAAGCGTGCAATCAGATCGGACATATCGTCGATCGCGCGGCGCTCTGCCTTACACACCAAGAAAACGTCGATCTGTGGTGCGGCCCGCGATGCCAACATCTGGCCAGCGCGGCGAATGGTGCCCCAGTTCAGGATTTGGTCGACAACGTTTGCCCCAAGATCAACGATGACATTGCCCTTCAGCAGGATGTCACCCAGTGGATCCCAATAGCGCACGTTTGCGCTTAGGTCGCTGGATTCTTTGGCCAATGACACGGATGGGCCCGTACCCAGTTCGGTGACCTTGCCAGCGAACATACGACCCAGTTTCGAGTGGCCCGATTCGTCAATAAAATCCGCTGAGGCAAGCGAAAGCTCGTATCCAGCGTCAAGACCTGCCATAAACAACGCCTGTGTGACAGTCGTTTTGCCTTGGCCGCCTGCGTGTGCACAACAAATGCGCGTTACCATTGTTCCAGCTCCTTGCTTAAAATATGGTTAATTACATATTCGGAGTCGAAATCTAAGTGAAGTCTAGCTGACACTTCCTTTCGTATAGGAAATAGGAAAAGAAGTATCTGAATGTGATTTTATGAACTAATTCTGACAGAATGTATCCTGCTTTTGATTCGGAAATCCATTGTTAAGGATATGTGTCTAAATTATAAAAGATACATGATTTCTAATCTTTTGCGCCATATCCTAGCCTTTTAGCGTCCAGCAGCGCTATCCAGATAGCCAATAATTCGGCCGCCTCAAATTCGGCCGTCAAACCACCACGTCGATCATTGCTTGATCGCCCACGCCGAACACCCGCTTATAGCGCTCAATCTGATCCTTCGGCCCCATCGCCTTTTTCGGGTTGTCCGACAGTTTCACCGTGGGGCGACCATTGGCGGACACCGCTTTGCAGACCAAACTAAACGGGGCAAGGCCGTCCCCTTCCGCAAGACCACGAAAATCGTTGGTCAGCATCGTGCCCCAGCCAAAAGACACCTTCACGCGGCCATAGAATTGTTTGTGCAGCTCGATGATTTTGTCCACGTCCAGCCCGTCCGAGAAAATCACCAGCTTTTCGCGGGGGTCTTCGCCGCGTTCCTTCCACCATTTAATCGCTGTTTCCGCGCCCGTGGCGGGATCGCCGCTGTCAATCCGAATGCCCGTCCAACTGGCCAGCCAATCGGGGGCGCGCTGAAGGAACTCTGCCGTGCCATAGGTGTCGGGCAGCATGATGCGCAGGTTGCCGTCATGTTCTTCTTGCCAATCGGCCAGCACCCGATAGGGGGCCTCGGCCAGTTCGGCGTCCGTATCGGTCAGCGCGGAATAAACCATCGGCAGTTCATGGGCGTTGGTGCCAATCGCTTCGATATCGCGCTGCATGGCGATGCGGCAGTTGGACGTGCCTGTAAACTTCGCGCCCAGCCCCTCTTGCATCGCCTGAACGCACCAATCTTGCCACAGGTAAGAATGCCGTCGCCGCGTGCCAAAATCGGCAATGCGCAAACCCTCGATGCCGCGCAACCGGTCGATCTTCTCCCACAGGCGGGTCATGCCGCGCGCATACAGCACCTGCAATTCAAACTTGCCCTGCTTGGCGGTGACAGCGCGGGATCGCAGTTCCATCAGAACCGAAAGCGCGGGGATTTCCCACAGCATCACTTCGGGCCAATTGCCCTGAAAAGTCAGCTCATACTGGCCATCGCGCTTTTCCAAATGGTAGTCAGGCAGGTGCAGACCTTCGAACCACTCCATAAAGTCGGGGCGGAACATCTGGCGTTTGCCATAAAATGTGTTCCCCCGCAGCCATGTGCTTTCCCCGCGCCGCAGCGACAGGCTGCGCACATGGTCAAGCTGTTCGCGCAACTCGCCCTCGTCGATCAAGTCGGCAAGACGCAGGCTTGAACTGCGGTTGATCAGGCTAAAGGTCACTGTCGTGCCAGGCCGATTGCGGAAAATCGACTGGCACATCAGCAGCTTGTAAAAATCGGTATCGATCAAGGATCGCACAATCGGGTCAATCTTCCAATTGTGGTTATGCACCCGTGTGGCGATGTCGACCATCTGCGCCTCCCTTTTGAGCGATGTTAGACCAAAGCGTGCGCCCATGCGCAAGCTATGATCGGGGCGCAGATCAACCCCCTTCCCCCATGGGCCAATCCCCGCTATATCGCGCGCATGACAAATCTTGACCTCATCCGCAATTTTTCGATCGTGGCGCATATTGACCACGGGAAATCCACCTTGGCTGATCGTCTGATCCAATCAACGGGCACTGTCGCCGACCGCGATATGAAGGCCCAGTTGCTGGACAGCATGGATATCGAGCGAGAGCGCGGTATCACCATCAAAGCTAACACAGTGCGCATCGAATATCCCGCCAAGGATGGCAAAACCTATATTCTAAACCTGATCGACACACCCGGCCATGTGGACTTTGCTTATGAGGTGTCGCGTTCCATGCGCGCCGTCGAAGGCAGCCTTTTGGTGGTGGATGCGTCGCAGGGCGTGGAAGCACAGACACTTGCCAACGTCTACCAAGCGCTGGACGCGGGCCACGAAATTGTGCCCGTGCTGAACAAAATCGATCTGCCTGCCGCCGAACCCGAACGCGTGGCCCAGCAGATCGAAGATGTAATCGGGCTGGATGCATCCGACGCCGTGCATATATCCGCCAAATCGGGCCTTGGGATTCCCGATGTGCTAGAGGCCATCGTCACCCGCCTGCCCGCCCCCAAAGGCGACCGCGACGCGCCCTTAAAGGCGATGCTGGTTGACAGCTGGTATGACCCCTATCTTGGCGTGGTCGTGATGGTCCGCGTGATGGACGGGGTTGTCAAAAAAGGCGACCGCGTGCGGATGATGCAAACAAATGCCGTCTACGGCATTGATAAACTCGCCGTGCTAAAACCCCAAATGGTGGATATTCCCGAACTGGGGCCAGGCGAGATTGGCATTTTCACCGCCAGCATCAAACAGGTGCGCGACACCCGCGTTGGCGATACCATCACGCACGAGAAGAAGG
>CAMAWZ010000012.1 GCA_945861995.1 Pseudorhodobacter antarcticus | reverse complement strand
ATGTTATGCTGGCACGCCGCAAGATGATGTCCAAAGATTTGGCCGACCAGATTGGCATTTCTGTGCAAAACCTAAGCCTGCTGAAAACAGGCCAAGTGCGCGGGGTGCGGTTTGAAACGCTGGAAGCGATTTGCAAGGCGCTGGATTGTCAGCCCACAGATCTGCTGGAATATGTGCCAACTAAGGACGATTAACCGTGCTTCTTCGCCTCGGCCGCCGCCTTTAACTTCGCCACCAAGTCTTCCTTGCTGGGCCGCCCGCCGGTCGGGCTTTTCTCGGCCCCCATTCCCTTTACGCCCACTTTGTGCTTGGGTTGGCCCTTAACGGCCTTGGCGTTGCCTGATTTACTGTAATCCATGATCTGTCCCTATATCAATTTCTGCGCGGCAAACAGCGCGCGCATGTCAGCCTCGGGCCGCGCGCCGAAATGGCTGATCACGTCTGCCGCCGCCACGCAGCCCATGCGGCCTGCGGTTGCCAGATCGCGCCCCGTGGCCAGCCCATACAGGAACCCCGCCGCGAATTGATCGCCCGCCCCCGTGGCATCGACTGGCACCACGCGGGTCACGGGCACATGCACCACCTCCGCCCCGCGCAGCACGATCACCTCATCGCCCGAACGGGTGCAAACAACCGTGCCCGCATCTGCCGCTGCCTGTTTCAACGCGCTGTCCAGATCGGTTTCATACAGGCTAGACCATTCGTGTTCATTGCCGATTACATAATCCAAATCGCGCACCAGCGTGCGAAAATCGGCGCGGTGACGGTCTACGCAGAACGGGTCTGACAGGGCAATGCCTGCACGCCCCCCCGCGGCACGGCACAGTTTCGCCGCCCGTTCAAACGCCTGTTTCCCCTTCGGCTTGTCATACAAATACCCTTCTAGGAACAAATAATCGCAGTTTCCCGCCACATCATCTGCCACATCATCAGGCCCCAGTTCGGACGAGATGCCAAGATAGGTGTTCATCGACCGCTCGCCATCAGGGGCCACAAAAATCATACTGCGCGATGTGGGCAACTCGCCTCCCGCGACAGGCCCGTTGACAAAATCTGTACCGCCATCCGCCATAGTTTGCGCATAAAACCGCCCCAGCGCATCATCATGCACGCGCCCGATAAACCCCGTAGTCAGGCCAAGACTGCCCAGCCCCGCCAGCGTATTGGCCACCGACCCGCCCGCCGCCTGACGGCGGTTTTCCATCGCGCCATACAGCATTTCGCCGCGCTCACGCTCGACCAGTTGCATGATGCCTTTTTCGATGCCCATCATCTCAAGGAACGTGTCGTTCGCCTGAGTGAACACATCGACAATGGCGTTGCCGATTCCGACAACCTGATACCGTTTCATACCGTTTTTTCCGTAAACAGGCAGTCGGCTGCAATGGGGCAGGTGCTGCATTTGGGCGATCTTGCGGTGCAGATATACCGCCCGTGCAGAATTAGCCAGTGGTGCGCGTGGTGTTGGAATCTGGCGGGAATGTGATCTTCAATCGCGCGCTCGATCGCCGCCTCATCCTTCCCCACCGCAATGCCCGTGCGGTTGCCCACACGCAGAATATGCGTATCCACCGCCTGCGCGGGCAAATGAAACCACATGTTCAAAACAACATTCGCCGTCTTGCGCCCCACGCCAGCCAGCCCGATCAGCGCCGCGCGACTAGACGGAACCTGCCCGCCATAAACGTCCACCAAAACCCGCGCCATTTTCATTACATTGCGCGCCTTAGATCGAAACAGTCCGATGGTTTTGATATGCTCAATTAAGGCGTCCTCGCCCAAATCCAGCATCTTTTGCGGGGTATCAACCACCTCAAACAACGCGCGGGTCGCTTTATTCACGCCAACATCCGTGGCCTGCGCCGATAGCGCAACCGCCACCAGCAGCGTGTAGGCGTTGGTATGGTGCAATTCGCCCTTCGGTTCGGGCTCGCCCGCCGCAAAGGTTTCAAAAATGCGCGTCAGCGCGGCATAATCAAGCTGTTTGACCATAGCATCTTTTGCCCCGCCGTGCCCGCCCGCGCAAGGGTTTTGCGCAAGAATCAGATCGCTTTTGCGGGTGCTAGGCGCTAGTTTTGCACGATGGAGCCGCACGACACCCCCTATCACTATGCCCTGATCGCCCGCGCGTTGGCCATTATCGATGCCGCCCCGCGCCCGCTGGCTTTGACCGAACTTGCCGCGCAGATGGGCCTATCCGAGGCGCATTTTCAGCGGGTGTTTTCGGCATGGGTCGGCGTGTCGCCCCAGCGCTATCAGCAATATCTGGCCCTTGGGCACGCCCGCACTTTGCTGGCGCAGCGGTTCACCACCCTATCGGTGGCCCAAGATGTGGGCCTGTCGGGCACATCGCGCCTGCACGATATGTTCCTGACATGGGAGGCGATGCGCCCAGGCGAATATGCGCGCGGCGGGGCAGACTTGCGGATTGGATGGGATTGGGTCGACAGCGCCTTTGGCCCAGCCTTGGTTATGGCCACAGATCGCGGCATTTGCGGCTTGGGCTTTTCGGCTGAAAAGGGGGCAGATTGGGCAATGACCGATTTGCAGGCTCGCTGGCCCAAAGCCAGCTTCGCACCCGATCCGCACGCGGGCGACTTGGGGCGCAGCGCACTGGCTGGGCGCGGCGGCGCGCTGCATCTGATGGGCAGCCCGTTGAATATCAAAGTATGGGAGGCGCTGCTGCGCATCCCGCCTGCCCATGTCACCAGCTATACCCAAATTGCCGCCGCCGCTGGCGCGCCCCGCGCGGTGCGGGCGGCAGCCAGCGCAGTGGGCCGCAACCCTATCAGCCTGTTGATCCCCTGCCACCGCGTTTTGCGGGCAAGTGGCGATTTGGGCGGCTATCACTGGGGATTGCCGCTGAAACGGGCCATGCTGGGATGGGAGTCTGCCCGCGCGGATGCGCGAATTATGGGCCACGCAGATGCGCAAAATATTGCCGCGCCGCGCTAAAGCACTGGCCCCAAGGCATCCTACAGGTGTATTCTGCCCGTAGGGCAAAAAGCCCGCGACAATCAGAGGCAGAAAATGAAGACACGTTCTATACTTGCGCTTACCTTGGCATCCGCCATCGGGCTGACCGCCTGCACCACTGGCCCCGCGCCCAGCAACGGGCAAACCCGTGCGGTCAATGGCGCGGTTGTGGGCGGTATGCTTGGCGCATTCCTTGGTTCCACCAGCAAGGACGACCGTTTGAAGAACACCGTCATTGGTGGCGTATTTGGCAGTGCGGTGGGCGCGGCAATTGGCGCGACACTGGATAAGCAAGCCGCCGATCTGCGCCAATCTATCGGCAATTCCAACATTTCGGTCACCAATGCTGGCGATCGTTTGATTGTGAACATGCCGCAAGACGTGCTGTTCGCCACGGGCAGCGCCGCCCTGCGCCCTGACCTGACATCCGATCTGCGCGCCGTCGCTCGCAACCTGATGGACTATCCTGCCAGCCGTATCGAAGTGATTGGCCATACCGACAATGTCGGCAACGCCGCGTTGAACCAAGACCTGTCGCAGCGCCGCGCGGCATCTGTGGCAAATGTGCTTGTGAATAACGGCGTGCCAGCAGGCCGCGTGGCCACAATGGGGCGGGGCGAAGACGCACCCGTTGCCTCTAACCTATCCGATGCAGGGCGCGCGCAAAACCGCCGCGTGGAAATCATCATCCGCCCAACGCAGTAACCCTTGCACCATCCAAATGAAAAAAGCCCAAGGTTTCCCCTGGGCCTTCTTTATGTCTCGTGCTGATGCTTAGTGAAACTTGGCATCCACCACAGCAATCGCGGCATCAATCGATGCGCTGGCGCTGCTTGCGGTGGCCTGCTTGGCCAGTACTTCACCCGCTGCGGCAACGGCCACAGTGATCGCTTGGTTGCGCACTGCTGAAATGGCAGCCGCTTCGGCCGATGCAATTTGATCGCCTGCTGCCGCCATGCGGCGCGCAATCGATTGGGCCAAATCGTCCTTGGCCGTTGCGGCGGCGGCATTCGCCTCGTCTTTGGCATTTGCAATGATGCGCGCCGATTGCTCGGTCACGTCTTTTTGCTTTTGCTCATAGCTGGCCAGCAGGGCCTTGGCCTCGTCCCGCAGGGCGCGCGCCTCGTCCAGATCAGCTTTGATTTGTGCGGCGCGTTTGTCCAAAAGCCCGCCCAGCAGGGCTGGAACCTTTTTCCAAACCAGAATGCCGACAAACACCAAGAACCCCAGCAGCACAACGAAATTGGTGTTGTAAAGCGAGAATAACGGCCCAGTTGCCGCCAGCGCAGGGCTGGCAGACAGGGTTAGAATAAGGGCAAGTTTCAGTTTCATAGCATTACCCTTTCAAGCGCGCGGTAACGGCTGCGGAAATCGCCGATGCATCAGCCGTGCCGCCCAAAGCGCCCACCAATTCGGCAGCGGTATCTTTGGCCACAGTTTCCACAGCGGCCATGGCCCCTGCCCTGATCTCGTCGATGCGCCCCGCCGATTCTGCCGCTTTCGCCGCAATCTCGGCGTCTGCCGATGCGATGGCCTTGTTCAGATCAGCCTGAATGTCTGCCTTAGCCGCCGCGATGATCTTTGCCGCTTCACTGCGCGCGTTTGTCAGCGCCTCGTTATAGGCAGCCTCTGCGGCCACAGCCTTCTGCTTAAGCTCTTCAGCCGCCGCCAAATCTGCCGTGATCGTCCCTTTACGATTTGCAAGCGTGCCGCCAATGCGCGGCAGTGCCACGCGCGACAAGATCAGGTAAATCGTGACCAACGTGACCAACAGCCAGAAAATCTGGTTTGGAAACGTGGCAATATCCAGTTGCGGCATTCCTGCCTTGGCTGCGTCGTGCGCCGCGCCTGCGACTTCGGTTGTTGTGGTGCTCATTGCGTCCCCCGCCAGATTCCTACGTCATGCAGGGGGGCGCACAGCGCCTTCCCCACATTTCCGAAAGATGGCTAGAGTTATGCTGCGAACATCAGCAGCAAAGCCACGAGGAACGCGAAGATCCCCAAAGCTTCGGCGAATGCCAGACCAATGAACAGCGTTGCGGTTTGCGAACCTGCTGCCGATGGGTTGCGCAGTGCGCCAGCCAAGAAGTTAGCCGCGATGTTACCAACGCCAACTGCGGCAATGCCCGAACCAATGGCGGCCAAACCAGCGCCGAAGAATTTGCCAAGTGCTGCTGCTGCTTCTAGTTCCATGATAGTCTCCTTAACGGTTATAAACGTGGGTTGCGCCGACTAGTGGCCACCAGGATGCAGGGCATCCTTCAGGTAAACACAGGTCAGAATGGTGAAAACATAGGCTTGGATGATCGCAACCAACACCTCTAGGGCGTAGATGGCCGTGATCGCCAAGATCGAAAGGGGCGTGACGATAATGCCAAAGCCCGAAATCAGAACCAGCGGAGCAAAGGCTGCGAACACCTTCAAAACGGCGTGGCCTGCCATAACGTTGCCCGCCAAACGGATCGAATGGCTAACAGGGCGCACAAAATAGGACACGATCTCGATCACTGCGATGATGGGGCGCAAAAACAGCGGCGCATCTTTCATCCAGAACATACCCAAAAAGCCAAGACCGTGGTTGATCAGCCCCAACAGCGTGATGGCAATAAACACGCCAAAACCCAGCACAGCCGTGACTGCAATATGCGAGGTGGGAGTGAACGATCCAGGGATCAGGCCCAGCATGTTCGACGCCAGAATAAACACGAACAGCGTCATAACATAGGGGAAGTATTTCACCCCGTCATGGCCTGTAACTTCTTCGATCATGTCATGCACAAAGCCATAGCCCAGTTCTGCAACCGACTGCGCCCGCGACGGGATCAAGGCCCGCCCGCGCGATCCAAAAACGAAAATGGCAGTTACAGCCAAAACGCCAAGCGCCATCCATAGGGTGACGTTCGTAATGGTGTACCACTGCACTGGCCCTTCGCCAAACAAAGGCTTGACCATGAACTGATCGAGCGGGTGAAAAACCAATCCGCCTTCGCTTTGCGCTTCGCCTGCCACGTTAGTCGTCCTCTTTGTCATCAGCGGCACTTGCCGCCTTTGCCTGATCTTGCCCCGCATCAATACGGGATTGCGCCTCGCGGGCAGATCGCAGCATGGTTTTCACCCCTGCAGCAAGGCCCGCGAAAATGAACAGCACCAGAAAAATCGGCAAGGTCCCAAACAAGGTATCCAAGCCATATCCAATGCCAAAGCCGATGCCTAAACCGGCCACCAATTCAATCACCATGCGCCATGCCAGTTGGGCCTGTTTGTGCCCTTCTGATTTGTCAGCTCGCGGCCCCTGAACAGCGGCTTTTACGGCAGCTATCCGCGCCTCTAGCGCCTTTAGCCGTTCTGCATCAGCCTGATCTGCCATAGGGTGGCAATCTCCTTGCGTTGTGGGCTGTCTAGCGGGCTCACATGGGTTCGTCAAGCGCGAGGGGCGCACCATAAACTATTGTATTTGCGAAACATTTTATACTGCCCCTGCAGCATTTCCGCCCCCCGCACCGCGAATCCTAAAATTATTATATTCAACCAAATGGTTGACGATTGCGCGCCCGCCCGCATAGTGGCCTTATGGACAAAAAACTTGATGCCATCTTTGCGGCCCTTGCCGACCCAACCCGCCGCGCCATTTTGGCGATGCTGCTGGAAGATGACATGGCCGTGACCGATGTGGCCGCCCCCTTCGCCATGTCGCTAGCGGCCATTTCGAAACACCTTGGCATTTTGTCGGATGCTGGCCTTATTGCGCGTGACCGCCGTGGCCGCGTGATCTGGTGCAAGCTAGAACCCGATGGCCTGCGCGCCGCATCTGTCTGGATGCAGGGATTTGGCCAGATGGATGTGATGGATTTAGACGCATTCGAGGCGTTTTTGGAAACGGGGGATGCGTTAGCCGATCAAGAGGGTTTAGAAAACCAATCGCCATAGGCCTTGCGAAGGTCTGCCTTTTGCACCTTGCCCATCGCATTGCGCGGCAGGTCTGTTAGAACGACCGCACCCTTGGGCTGTTTGAACTTTGCGATCTGCCCAGACAGGCTGGCCAGCACCGCGCCCGCGTCCAAATCAACGCCCTTTTGCGCCACTAGCACCGCAAACACCGCTTCGCCAAAATCAGGATGCGGCAGACCGATCACCGCGCTTTCCAGCACCCCGTCGGCAGCGTCCAGCGCCATTTCCACCTCTTTGGGATACACGTTAAACCCGCCCGAAATGATCAGGTCTTTGGCACGGCCCACAATTTGTACATAACCCAAATCGTCGATCATCCCCAAATCGCCCGTGCTAAACCAACCATCCGCCGACAATTCCTCGGCCGTCTTTTCGGGCATTTGCCAATATCCGCGAAACACATTCGGGCCGCGCACGGTAATCATGCCAATCGCGCCTTGGGGCACTTCGGCCCCGCCTTCAATAATCCGCAACTCTACCCCCGGCAGCGGCATCCCCACCGTCCCCGCCCGACGCGCACCCGCGTTAGGGTTCGAGGTGTTCATATTGGTTTCCGTCATGCCATAGCGTTCCAAAATCGCAAGGCCCGTCCGCGCCTCAAACGCCGCATGGGTCTCCGCAAGCAACGGGGCCGAACCTGACACAAACAGGCGCATATGCGCGGCCAGATCACGGCTAAAAGCAGGGCTGTCCAAAAGGCGGGTGTAAAAAGTCGGCACGCCCATCATTACCGTGGAGTGCGGCAGCGCGGCCAGCACCTGCCCCACATCAAAACTGGGCAGGAAAATCATCGACGCCCCCGCCACCAGCACAGTGTTGGTCGCCACAAACAGCCCATGTGTGTGGAAAATGGGCAAGGCGTGCAGCAGCACATCATCCGCCGTAAACTGCCACACATCGGCCAACACCTGCGCGTTCGACCAAAGGTTATCATGGCTTAGCATCGCGCCCTTACTGCGGCCCGTTGTGCCCGACGTGTATAAGATAGCCGCCAAATCTGCGCCCGTGCAGGGCGCAGGCGCAAAGCCCGCGCCGCCGCTGAGCGGCAAGCTTACCGCCCCATTCGCCGCCAAAGTCTCTAGCCTTGCGCCATGCCGCGCCGCAATAGGGGCCAAAGCCGCCCGCGCGCTTGGATCACAGAAAAACAAACGCGGCGCGGCGTTGCCGATGAAATAATCCACTTCCGCAGCGGTATAGGCGGGGTTCAGCGGCAAATAAACTGCGCCAATCGAAACGCTTGCTGCATAAATTGCCATCGCGCGCGGCGATTTTGCCGCCTGCACCGCCACGCGGTCACCCTTGGCCACCCCCGCCGCGCGCAAGCCCATCGCCAGTTCGGCAATCATATCGTGAAACGCAGCGCCCGAAATCGCCGCCCCATCAGGCAGGTGAAAAAACGCACGTGTCTGGCCTGCCAGCGGCGCAAACAGCGCGTCATACAGTGGGTTCGCCATTTGCTTGCGCCAGCCCTAGAAATCGATCCCCACATTGGGAAGGTTCAATGTCTTCATCACATCGCGCAATTCTTGGCGCGCGGCGATGTTAGACATATTCAGCGCGTCCACGCCCATATCTTTTAAATCCAGCAAGGTCAGCCCACGCGGAAACAACTCGCGGAAGATAACCCGCTCGGAAAAGCCCGCCGCCGTGCGAAAGCCAATCCGCTTGGACAGATCGGTCAGCGCCTCGCCCACTTTGCGTTTGTTGTGCATTTGCTGCGCGCCAAGACGGTTGCGCAGCACAATCCAATCAATCGGCGCGCGTCCCGCCTGCGCGCGCAGTTGCCGCGCATTCCATACCATTTCGGCATAGATCGACGGGCCCTGCACGGCACCCGTTTCTGCGTCAAGCCGCGCCAGCAGATCAAAATCGACAAAGCTGTCGTTCAACGGCGTGATCAGCGTATCGGCCAGCGAATGCGCCACTTGCGACAGGCGCGTATGACTGCCTGGGCAGTCGATCACAATAAAATCCGAATTTACCTGCAACTGCGCCATTGCCGCGCCAAGGCGTTGGTCAAAGGGGTTTTCACCGGGGTTCAGCTTTGCAGGTTCAAATTCGGGCAGCGAAATGTAATTCGGGCTGGGCAAAGCCAGCCCCGCGCGGGCCATAGAAGCCTCGCGATTTTCGACATAGCGCGCAAAAGAGCGTTGACGCAGGTCAAGATCCAGCGCGCCCACCCGCTTGCCCATACGCACCAGCGCCGTGGCCACGTGCATCGCAGTTGTCGATTTGCCCGACCCGCCTTTTTCGTTTCCAACCACAATGATATGGGCCATGTCGTTCCTCGAACTTGCAGAGCAAAGGGCGCACCTTTCGGCACGCCCTTTGCATAAACTAAAATTATGGCAAAATCAAAGCAGTTGGGATTAGAACCCCAAACCTGCGTATTTGTTTTTAAATTTCGAAACGCGGCCGCCCGTGTCCATCAGCTTGGCGTTACCGCCCGTCCATGCGGGGTGCGCCAGTGGGTCGATATCCAGCGCCATTTGGTCGCCTTCTTTGCCCCAAGTGGTTTTGGTTTGAAACACGGTGCCGTCCGTCATTTTGACGTCGATCATGTGATAATCGGGATGTGTATCTGCTTTCATAACCCGCGCTCCTATTCGTCTTTGGATTTGTAATTGGTATCTTCGACGATACGCGCCGATTTACCGCGACGATCGCGCAGGTAATACAGCTTGGCGCGGCGCACTCGGCCGCGGCGCACCACTTCTATGGTGGCAATGTTGGTCGAATACAGCGGGAACACGCGCTCGACACCTTCGCCGAACGAGATTTTGCGCACAGTAAAGCTGGCCGAAATCGTCGCCCCGCCCTTGCGCGCAATCACAACGCCTTCGTAATTCTGCACGCGCGAACGGGTGCCTTCGGTGACTTTGTAGCCAACACGGATGGTGTCCCCAGCCTTGAAATCTGGGATGGTCTTGTTCAAAGCCGCGATTTGCTCGGCTTCCAGTTGGGCGATTAGGTTCATCGCATATCCTTTTTGCAGCGGGGTTATCCCCGACATAATGCCGCGCCAGAGCTTGGGTCTTTGATCGGATCGCAGGCAACGCCCACTCCACCCCAGATAACGGCAGCTTCTTGATCACTGACCCCTTTGCCGCAACCCCGCCAAAGCAACAGGGCCAAGCAATACAGAATCAGGCCTGATGGGCAAATGCCCCAGACTTGGGCCGTATAGGGGGATGCGGGGCGGGGGTCAAGGGGGGGGTTGTAGTAACAGATATTGATCTTGGGCCTGCGCTGTGTTATGCATGAGAGATGAAAATCACCTTTGATCCATCAAAGCGTGTAAACACCTTACAAACGCGCGGTTTGGACATGGCCGAAGCGGGAACGATTTTCGAAGGCCCGCATCTGACCTACGTCGACGATCGAAAAAATTATGGCGAGACACGGCATATCACAATTGGCCATATGGCAGGACGCTTGGTTTTTGTGGCGTGGACACAGCGCGGCGACACGTGTCGCATCATCAGTATGAGGAAAGCAAATGAACGAGAGCAAGCCCATTACGGCCCCAGATTTGGATGACTTCGACGACGACATCCCCGACATGACCACCCCCTACTGGACCGCCAAAATCGCCGCAGCGCCCCTCTCGCCTGGGCGGCCAAAGTCGGCTGCGCCCAAAATCTCCACCACCATTCGGCTGGATGCTGATGTGCTGGCGGCCTTCAAATCATCAGGTGCAGGCTGGCAAAGCCGCATCAACGCAGCCCTGCGCAAGGCGGCGGATTTGCCCTAGACCTTCCGCCGCATCCACGCCGCCCACAAATCTGGCCGCCGCACCTTCGTCACTTCCTCGGCCTGCACCTTGCGCCACTTGGCCACCTCGGCGTGGTTGCCAGATGTCAGCACGGCGGGAATCTCGCGTCCCTGCCACACCGCTGGCCTTGTGTATTGCGGATGCTCCAGCAGCCCGTCCGAGAATGACTCCTCCACCGCAGATTCCGCATTGCCCAGCACATTCGGCAGCAACCGCACAACGCTATCAATCAACGCCTGCGCTGCAATCTCGCCGCCTGTCATCACAAAATCGCCAAGGGATATTTCTTCAATATCGAAATGATCCAGCACGCGCTGATCCACCCCTTCAAATCGCCCGCACAGCAGCGTCACGCCATCGCAAGCGGCAAGCCGCCGGGCGGTTGCTTGGTTCATCGCCCGCCCACGCGGGGATAGGTAAATCACAGGCCAGCGGGTCACATCGCGCGGCGTATCCGCCGCTGCCGCATTCAGCGCCAGCTCCAATACATCGGCGCGCAGCACCATGCCCGCGCCGCCGCCCGCTGGCGTGTCATCGACATCACGGTGTTTGCCCTGCCCGAAAGTGCGCAAATCCAAACACTCCAGCGCCCACAGGCCCATATCCAGCGCTTTGCCCACCAGTGACAGACCCAGCACCCCCGGAAAAGCATCTGGAAACAGGGTGATAATCTTGGCCCGCCACGCGCCTTTTTGCACAAGCGGGTCGTCCATCAAATCGCGCGGTTTCAGACTTGGGCGCACAGAAATACGCCCGTGGCTGCGGGCCAGTTTTTCAGCGGGCTGCGCTGGCCCTTCTGCGCTCATTCCTTGGCCCCAATATCGCTGTCCCGTTCCTCGGGCAGGTCCACCACCACACGGCGCGCCGCCAGATCAACCGTTGGCACCGCCGCACGGGTGAACGGGATCAGCAGCCCAGCAACGCCCACTTCCAAAATATCGCCCGCGCCGTGGTTATGCACGGCCTTCACCGTGCCTAAGCTGACGCCCCCCGTATCCACAGCGTCCAAACCGATCAAATCTGCATAGTAAAACTCGTCATCGGGCAGAGCAGGCAAAACAGCGCGCGGCGCAAACAGCGACACGCCGCGCAAGCCGTCCGCCTGTTCTTTGGTGGCAACCCCCGCAATCCGCGCGCCAAAACCGCCCGTCACGGGGCGCGTTAGGGTGATCAGAAAGGTCTTCGACCCGTCCTCGCTATAAAGCGGGCCGTAATCGCCAATCGCACTGGGCTGCGCGCAAAAACTTTTGATGCGCGCCTCGCCAGCCACGCCATAAGAGCCTGCAATGGCCCCCACGCAGATCAGATCAAGCTGTGGCATATCGCGCCTATAGTTGTGCAAAACGGCCCCCACGCCATGCGGGGGCCGTATCATCAAAGGTGTGGATTATTCCGAAGCGGCTTCCGCAGGGGCGGCATTACGCGCGGCCTTCTTGGCGGCCAGTTCGGTCATACGCTTGCCTGGAACGGCGGCTTTGGGGTTGTTGCGAACCTTTTTCTCAACAACGCCAGCGGCTTCCAGCATTCGGGCAATACGGTCGGTGGGCTGCGCGCCCAGACCCAGCCAATGCTTCACGCGATCCATATTCATCCGCACGCGGTCTTCGCTGTCTCTGGCCAGCAAGGGGTTATAGGTGCCCAGCTTTTCCAAAAAGCGGCCATCGCGCGGGTTGCGGCTGTCGGTCGCCACGATCGAATAGAACGGGCGCTTTTTGCTGCCACCACGGGCCAAACGGATTTTCATCGACATACTGTAGTCTCCTAAGTGTGGGCGCATCATGCGCCGATTGTTGGTTATTTCTGTAGTTTCTCGTGATGCCTGATGACTTCCGATATGATGAAGGTCAGGAATTTCTTGGCCAGCGCAGGGTCTAGGTCAGCTTCGCGGGCAAGCTGTTCCAGCCGCGCCATCTGGTGCGCCTCGCGCGCAGGGTCAGACGGGGGCAAATCATGCGCAGCCTTCAGCCGCCCCACGGCCTGTGTTTGTTTGAACCGCTCGGCCAAAGTATAAACCAGCAGCGCGTCAAGGCGGTCAATGCTGGCGCGGTGATCGCGCAGAATGTCTGCGGCGCGGGTGGCGTTCGTGTCGGGATGTGTCATGCGCTCCCCCAAGTATGGCGATAGACTAAATCTGCTTCATCGCCTTTTTGACGTGGGGCAACGGGGTCAAGAACAGCTCCCAGCCTTTGTGCAACGCGGGCAGAGGCGGCATTACTTGGGTCCATATAGCTGACCAAGGTGCTCAGACCCACATGCGCAAAGGCCCAATCGCGCAGGCTCGCCGCGGCTTCGGTGGCATAGCATTGGTCCGTCTGGCCCGCGTACAAAAACCAGCCCAATTCGGGTTCGGGAAACAGCGGGCCTTGATTGATGCCAACGTTGCCCACCGTCTCGCCTGTGCGCGACAGGTCAACCATCAGCCCGCCCACCCCAAACAGCGCCCAACTTCCAACGTCATGGCAAAACAGCGCCCAAGCGCCAAAATCATTAAACGGCCCGCCCATATGCACCGACCGCGCCGAACCCAAGAACGCGGCATAGGCGGGATAATCCGCCATTACAGGCGCGCGCAGGGTTAGGCGATCTGTTTGCAGCACGGGCGGGGTCATTTCTTCTTCATCATCCCCGACAGGCCCGCAGGCAGGGTCAATCCGCGCGGCATTCCCGGAAAACCGCCGCCCATGTTCATGCCTTGGCCCATGCCCTTGGCGGCTGCGGCCATTTCTTCGGGGGTCAGTTTGGACATATCGGGCATACCGCCCGCGGCCCCCCCTGCACTTTTCGCGCCCATCATCTGCGCAATGGCCTGCTTCATCGCGCCGCCCTTGCCCATTTTTTTCATCATATCGGCCATCTGCATATGCTGTTTCAGCAGCTTGTTCAGATCGGCCACCTCCAGCCCCGCGCCCGCCGCCACACGTTTCTTGCGTGACGCCGCCATAAGATCAGGGTTGGCGCGTTCTTTCTTGGTCATCGACTGGATCAGCGCAATCTGCCGCACCAGCATACGGTCATTAATCCCCGCAGCTTCGGCCTTTTTCGCCATGCCGCCCATGCCAGGCATCATGCCCATCAGCCCCGCCAGCCCGCCCATCTTGACCATCTGTTCCAACTGGGCCTTCATGTCGTTCATATTGAACAGACCCTTGGCGAACCGCTTGGCCATCCGCTCGGCTTGCTCGGCCTCGAACGTCTCGCGCGCGCGTTCCACCAGCGCCACGATATCGCCCATGCCAAGGATACGGCCCGCGACACGTTCGGCTTCAAACGTCTCCAGCGCGTCCATCTTTTCGCCAAGGCCGACAAAGCGGATAGGCTTGCCCGTAATCGCCCGCATCGACAGCGCCGCACCGCCGCGCCCATCGCCGTCCATCCGCGTCAGCACAACACCCGAAATGCCAACCTTGCCGTCAAACTCGGCGGCAACATTCACCGCGTCTTGCCCCGTCAGACCATCAACCACAAGCAGCGTCTCGCGCGGCTGTGCAATATCGCGCACGGCGGTGATTTCATCCATCAGCACTTCGTCAATGTGCAAACGGCCTGCGGTATCCAAGAAGACCACATCATAGCCGCCCATCGCGGCTTGAGTCTTTGCCCGCTTGGCGATCTGAACCGCGCTCTCGCCTTTGACAATCGGCAGGCTGTCCACACCGATCTGCCCCGCAAGGATAGCCAACTGCTCCATCGCGGCAGGGCGGTTGGTGTCGAGTGATGCCAGCAGCACCCGTTTGCCCTGCTTTTCCTTAAACCGCTTGGCCAGCTTGGCGGTGGTCGTCGTCTTACCCGACCCTTGCAAACCCACCATCAAAATCGTGGCGGGGGGGTTATCAATCTTCAACGGCTCGGCAGGGGTATCGCCCCCCAGCACCCGCACCAATTCGTCGTGAACAATCTTCACAACCTGCTGGCCCGGCGTGATCGACCGCGTCACCGCCTGCCCCGTCGCCTTGACCCGCACCGCCTTGATGAAGTCCCGCGCCACGTTCAGCGAAACGTCCGCCTCCAGCAGCGCCGTGCGCACCTCGCGCAGCGCCGCATCAACATCCGCCTCACTCAGCGCGCCCGCCTTGGTCAAACGATCAAACACACCGCCAAGGCGTTCGGATAGGTTCTCAAACATCAGCCCACTCCTTTGGTTTGCCCCTAAATAGGAGCGGCGGTTGGTTTGCACTAGCCCAAAGCACAAAAGCACCTGTGGGCGCAACGCGCTGACAGGTGGTGATCCATGGCAAAGGCCTTAGGACCAGAAGCGTTCGCCTCTGGGGATTTGTGGCAGCGGATAGAGGGAAAGGGGCGGGGAGTCAAGGGTGGGGGGGTGCTGGCGCCTTACAGCGGTGCAGCGCAGCCCTGAAAGTCTATGATACGCCGCCGGATACCCCTATCCGTCGAAGGCGCATAGGGGTCGTAAATTTCTCCGTTGATTAAATAATCAGGTTTCTTCGGCCCCGCCACTGCGGGATTCCCCAACACAAAAAACTATCGATCCATGGACATTTCAACACCAGTCGCAACGCGTGCGGCGATCTGTTGTTCCAGCAGGTCGATTGCGTCTTTGCCGTCCATCAGCCCGCGATCCCCTGCAATTTTGGTCATCACGTCTCAGGCGGAATCTCCGCCCAAACCAGATACCTGAAATCGCCGCCCTCGGTCGATGCTTCTGCTACGATTTTCCGAATATTGGCAGCAGATCGCTGCGGATCAAGAAATATCTGCCATTGTCTTTCGTGACCGAGATCCGTGTTTGCCAGAAAATCATACTCAAAAGCGCGCCCTGGCCCTTTGCCATTAAGCCGCACAACCTCTAGCCGTGCAACGCTGTAGCCACGCAAAGCAATGAAATCGTTGAATTCCAGCATCTTGCTGGAAGGCTCGACACGCACAAAACTACCTGTTTCGAGCTCGTCTATCATTTCGTCAAACTCGGTTTTCATGGTCACTCCAAGGGTCTGATGATAGGATCGGGTTCATTTTCATTGTCGCGGAGGGGACGATTTCGGTCACTGACGGCAGTCACACGGCCCTCTGGGTTCAAAAGTACCCATTGGCCATCCTGTCCAGTCAGCAAGGTCATTTCTTGCCCCTTATACTCACCACGTCCAGCAACTTTTCCGCTGAGATCAAGTCGGGGATTGGCAATGATGTCATCAATCTGTTCTGGAGTGTGACCTTTTCCCGTGATGTATTCAAGCCCATCACCTTTGCCGCCATGATTGCCAACGGTGTTCCCACCCGGTGTTTTGAATCTCCCATCTGGCCGCGCTTCGACAATATTCGGCCCCGTCTCCTCTGGGATCGGGGTCGAGATGATGTTGCCGCTGGGATTTGCGGGTATGGGCGATCCAGTGTGGATCGGCAGGCCAAGCTCTTCGGCGGGATAGGTTTCCAGCCACTCTTCAAGGCGCTGCGGTGTAAACCTGGGCAATTCCCCCAGCCGCCGCTCGCCGTTGGTCAGTTCGGGGAAAACCTCGACCCAGCCATCGGCAATCTTGCCATCCGCCAGCCGCAACCGCCCATCCGCAAAGGCATCATAGGCGTTTTGCACGAACTGCCCAAGTGCGGCTTGTGCATCTGCATCACCCTTTGACACATTCAGCATCGTGCCGGGGTTCAGCATTTCAAAAAATGCCGCCGCCTGTGCTGCGATTTGCGCAGCTTCTATGGTTTTTGGCAAACTTGTCCCAAGGCCAGTTATGACAGACTCTTGCACCAATTCATGCGCCATCGCGGCCATCAAACCTTCGGCAGTCCCAATATCAACGCCAAGACGCTCTGCTGCGCTTTGCAGGCGCTGCGTTGTCGCCGCCTGCGTCATAAACTGCTGCAAAAGTGCGCTGCCTGCCAACGCCGTTAATGCCGCCGCGCCAAGCGGCGTCAGCGCGGTGGCCCGAATACCCAATTGGCGGAAAATTGCTTCCAAGGGCGCTTCTATAGCTGGTGAAACCTGCACAAGTGTCGCAGCATTTGGCACGGCTGGATTGACTGGCTCCGCATAGCATCTGCAATTAAACGCTTGGCCTGGGTGCCCATCGGCGGGGGCCGTGTCCCAGCGGAACACCTGGTCGTCATATTCCGCATGACTGCCGCGCACCTTGGCATCATCGCGCGAACGCCAGATATAGCGTTCGATCCCAAGGTCATTTTGGCGCAGTTGGTTGATCAGGCCCGCAAAGGCGCGCAGCAAGCGTTCCTCCATGCTGGCTTGCAATGGGCTAATGCGTTGGGGGTGGGTTTCATATTCTTCAAAAATCAGGCTGAAACGCGCGTCCCATTGGCGCAACGTTTCCTCTTTGGCATCGCTAACATCGCGCAGGTCAGATGCGCTCACCCATGGCGCTGTATCTGGCGGCGTTAGGGCGTTCAGCAGCATTCGGGTGTTATCGTCAATGGCGCTATCCAGTTGGGACGCAAACGCATCCCTCATCTCGCCGTAGCGGGGCACCTGCGCTTTGATCGAAGGTGCAGAAAGCCCACCATAAACAGCGCCTTTGCGGTGTAAGACAGTATATTGACCCGTGCCGCCCTTGCGCAGAAATTCCCGAGAACTATGCCGCATAGACACTCCCGCCAAATGTAATGAACGGTTCTAGGGGCGAAGGGTAAATGATCGCCTACCTTTACGCGCGTTCACCGCCCTGACCCCGCCTCCTTAACCGCGCTCTCCAACTCCAAATACCGCATCAATATGTCCACTTTCGCATCTTCGC
>CAMAWZ010000011.1 GCA_945861995.1 Pseudorhodobacter antarcticus | reverse complement strand
TCATCATTCCCGACCGTGATTATGGCACCCCTGCGGCCAAATCTAAACAGATGGTCACATTGACGATTGACGGCTTTGACGTGACGGTGCCCGAAGGCACCTCGATCATGCGGGCGGCAGCGGAAATTGGCATATCCGTGCCAAAACTGTGCGCCACAGATTCGGTCGATGCCTTCGGTTCGTGCCGCCTCTGCCTTGTTGAAATCGAAGGCCGCAATGGTACGCCTGCATCCTGCACCACACCCGTGGCAGCAGGGCTGAAAGTTACAACGCAAAACACCAAACTAAAGCAGGTGCGGCGCGGTGTGATGGAGCTGTATATCAGCGACCACCCGCTAGACTGCCTGACGTGCAGCGCCAATGGCGACTGCGAATTGCAAGATATGGCAGGGGCCGTGGGCCTGCGCGATGTGCGCTATGAAGCCGTGCAAACCCACTTTCGCGCCAAAGACACCAGCGGGCAAGTGAACCCGCAATATATTCCACGCGACGATTCCAACCCCTATTTCAGCTATGACCCGCAAAAATGCATCGTCTGTTCGCGCTGTGTGCGCGCCTGCGAAGAAGTGCAGGGCACCTTTGCCCTAACCATCGAAGGGCGGGGCTTTGACAGCCGCGTATCATTCGGCGCAAAAACCGACACTGCGATTACATCAGATTGCGTGTCTTGCGGGGCTTGTGTCGCAGCTTGCCCGACCGCGACCCTACAAGAAAAATCCATCATCGAAATCGGTACGCCAGAACGCAGCGTCATCACAACCTGCGCCTATTGCGGCGTGGGCTGTTCGTTCAAGGCCGAACTGCGCGGCGACGAATTGGTGCGCATGGTGCCCTATAAGCACGGCAAAGCGAATCGCGGCCATTCTTGCGTGAAGGGCCGCTTTGCTTACGGCTATGCCAGCCATCAGGATCGCATCCTGAACCCGATGATCCGCGAGAATATCAGCGACCCTTGGCGCGAAGTGTCTTGGGCCGAGGCGATGGAATTTACCGCCACCCGCATGAAGGGCATTATTGATACGCATGGCCGCCATTCCGTTGGCGTTATCACATCCAGCCGCTGCACCAACGAAGAAGCGTATTTGGTGCAAAAGCTGACGCGCGCAGTGTTTATGAACAACAATACAGATACCTGCGCGCGGGTCTGCCATTCGCCCACGGGCTACGGCCTTGGCCAAACGCTGGGCACCAGCGCGGGCACACAAGACTTTGATTCGGTTGAACACACTGATGTCGTAATTCTGATTGGTGCGAACCCAACCGATGGCCACCCTGTCTTTGCCAGCCGTTTGAAAAAGCGTCTGCGCGCTGGGGCTAAACTGATTGTGGTCGACCCGCGTCGTACCGATATCGTGCAAAGCCCGCATATCAAAGCATCTCATCATCTGGCGCTGACCCCTGGTACCAACGTGGCCGTGGTCACGGCCCTTGCCCATGTGATCGTCACCGAAGGCCTGTTTGACGAGGCCTTTATCCGCGAGCGGTGTGATTGGGACGAATTCCAAGATTACGCAGAATTCGCCGCGCGTCCTGAAAACAGCCCAGAATCCACCGCCTTGCTGACAGGTGTTTCGGCCGAAGAACTGCGCGCAGCAGCCCGCCTGTATGCCAAAGGCGGCAATGGCGCGATTTATTACGGGCTGGGTGTGACCGAACATTCGCAGGGGTCGACCACTGTGATCGGCATTGCCAACTTGGCGATGATGACGGGCAATGTTGGCCGCGCAGGCGTAGGCGTGAACCCTCTGCGCGGGCAAAACAACGTGCAAGGCAGCTGCGATATGGGCAGCTTCCCGCACGAGTTGCCCGGTTATCGCCACGTCAAAGGCGAAGGCGTGCGCGAAATTTTCCAAAAGGTTTGGGGCGTTCAGATTGATGATGAGCCAGGCTTGCGCATTCCCAATATGCTGGACGCGGCAATGGAAGGCACCTTCAAAGCGCTGTATTGCCAAGGCGAAGACATCCTGCAATCCGACCCCGACACAAAGCATGTGGCCGCGGGCCTTGCCGCGATGGACTGCGTGATTGTGCATGACCTGTTCCTGAATGAAACTGCCAATTACGCGCATGTATTCTTGCCCGGGGCTACCTTCTTGGAAAAGGACGGCACCTTTACCAATGCTGAACGCCGCATCAACCGTGTGCGCAAGGTGATGGCCCCGCGCAACGGCTATGCCGATTGGGAAATCACGCAGATGCTGGCCAATGCTTTCTTGAAAAAATCAGGCACAGGCGCGACTTGGGGCTATACGCATCCGTCCCAAATCATGGACGAGATTGCAATGACGACACCCAGCTTTGCTGGGGTCAGCTATGAGCGGCTGGAAGAATTGGGCTCTGTCCAATGGCCTTGCAACGAAAAAGCCCCTGAAGGCACGCCGATGATGCATGTCGATGGGTTTGTGCGCGGCAAAGGCAAGTTCATCAACACTGAATACGTTGCAACCGATGAACGCACAGGCCCGCGCTTTCCGCTGCTGCTGACCACAGGACGCATCCTGTCGCAGTATAATGTCGGCGCGCAAACGCGGCGCACCGCCAATGTGGCGTGGCATACCGAAGACCTGCTGGAGATTCACCCGCATGATGCAGAAGTGCGCGGTATCAAAGACGGCAATTATGTTCGCCTGGCCTCGCGTTCAGGCGAGACCAGCCTGCGCGCAAATGTCACCGACCGCGTTAATCCAGGCGTGGTTTATACCACTTTCCACCACCCTGAAACGCAGGCCAATGTGATTACAACCGATTATTCAGATTGGGCCACGAACTGCCCAGAATATAAGGTAACAGCTGTTCAGGTTGGCTTGTCAAACGGGCCGTCCGACTGGCAACAGGACTATGCCGCGCAGGCAACGCAATCGCGGCGCATCGCGGCAGCCGAATGATGCAAACGTCGCGTCCAGCGTCGCGGATCAGCTTTGGGCGGGGCGATGGCCCCGCCCGCCCGCCGATTCGCCCCTTGGCCGCCGAAGTGGCAATCGCGCTGTCGTTCAACGGCACGACGCAGGCAGTGATGATGGCCAGCCCCGCCGATTTGGCCGATTTCGCCTATGGTTTTGCAGCCAGCGAGGGGATTGCGCGGGCAGATCAAATTCAATCGGTCGAGGTTGTAGAAACCCCGCTGGGAACAGATCTGCAAATATGGGTTGACGCGCAGGCCGAGGCGCGCCTGTCCGCACGCCGCCGCACGATGGCGGGGCCTGTGGGCTGTGGGCTGTGCGGGATTGACAGTTTGGAAGAAGCCCTTCGCGCGGCGCAGCCCGTTTCTGACCGATCATTCACAATGACACCGTCGCAAGTGATGGCAGCTATCGCTGACCTCCCCCGCCATCAGCCCTTGCATGACGCCACCCGCGCCATTCATGCCGCAGGCTTTTGGACAGATTCCATGGTTGCTGTGCGCGAAGATGTCGGACGGCACAACGCGCTGGACAAATTGGTGGGACATATACGCCGCGCAGGCCTTGCCCCCCATGGCGCAGTCCTTCTGACATCTCGCGTCTCGATAGACATGGTGCAAAAGGTAGCGTCGCTTGGCGCGCCAATCCTTATCGCCGCATCAGCCCCCACCGATGCGGCTGTGCGCATGGCCGAAAGCGCTGGCATTACCCTAATTGCACAGGCGCGCTGCGACCGATTTGACCTGTTCACCCACCCAAACCGCATTTCCCAAGAGGCCGCCAATGTCGCCTGAAACTATGCACGCGAAGCTGATTTATCAGGCAAACCAAATTGCCAAATTTATGGAAAGCAAACCGCATGCCGAAGGCGTGGCATTGCTGGCGTCCCATATCAACGACTTTTGGGAACCCCGCATACGGCTGAAATTATTCGAAGTGATCGACCAAGGCGGCGCGGGTCTGCGCCCCTTGGTTCTAGATGCGGCGGATAAGATTAAGCGGCCTGTTTTGGCGTGAAGTGCCGCTAAGGGGTTTTGCGCAAACTTGCAAAGACGCTTCGCAAATATGGCTCCTCACCCAAGGATTTTTGCAGAGGAAGCAGGCCCAGACACTGCCTGCTTCCTAACTCTGCAAATATCCTCGGGGGGTGAGGAGCGTTAGCGACGAGGGGGCGCGAGCGCCCCCTTTTATACCCGTTCGGCGACAATAGCCGCCAGATACCGCCCGTAATCATTCTTAGCATAGATTTTCGCTCGTTCGGCCAAATCATCGCGGCTGATCCACCCTTGGCGGTATGCGATTTCGTCAGGGCAGCCCACTTGCAGGCCTTGGCGATTTTCCAGCGTGCGCACGAAATTGCCCGCATCCAGCAGGCTGCCATGTGTACCCGTATCCAGCCACGCATAGCCGCGCCCCATGCGTTCGACGTTCAGGCTACCCTCGGCGCGGTAAATCTCTAGCAGATCGGCAATTTCCAATTCGCCGCGCGGCGAGGGTTTCACCTGCGCCGCCAAATCTGGCGCGCGCGCATCAAGATAGTACAGGCCCGTCACGGCGTAATTTGACGGCGGGATGGCGGGCTTTTCGATAATCGCCCGCACTTGGCCGCTGGCATCAAAATCCACGACGCCATAGCGTTCGGGGTCTGCCACGCGATAGCCAAACACCGTGCCGCCCTGCACCTTCGCATCCGCTTGGGCCAGCATTTCGGGCAGGCCATGGCCAAAAAAGATATTGTCGCCCAGCACCAGAACCGAAGGCGCACCCTTTAGAAAACCCTTCGCCAAAAGATAGGCCTGCGCCAACCCGTCAGGCGAGGGTTGGATGAGATAGGTCAGCGCCAACCCCCACTGCGCGCCATCCCCTAGCAGGCGCTGGAACTGCAACTGATCTTCGGGCGTGGTGATGATCGCCACCTCGCGGATACCGCCCAGCATCAGCACCGATAGGGGGTAGTAGATCATTGGTTTATCATGGATCGGAAGCAGTTGTTTGGAGACACCCAAAGTAATCGGCCAAAGGCGCGAACCTGTGCCACCTGCCAAAATAATCCCTTTACGGTTCATTGGGTTATCTCCTTGATAAGGGCGGGAAGAGGCGCTCGCCAATCGGGGCGCGCGATCGCAAAATCATGCAGCAACGTGCTACAATCCAGCCGCGAATTTGCGGGGCGGCGGGCGGGGGTTGGATAGGCAGATGTGGGAATATCAGCGATGGTGCAAGGCAGGTTCGCCGCCTGCATGATCGCGCGGGCAAAATCTGCCCAGGACACATCGGGCGTGCCTGCAAAATGATAGGTTCCCCCCGCATGACCTTTGATTAAGGCGGCTGAAATCTGCCAAATTGCCTTGGCAATTGCGCTTGCGGGGGTCGGCCCGCCGATTTGGTCGGCGACGACATTTATGCTTTCCCGCGCACCGCCCAGCCGCAGCATCGTCCGCAGGAAATTGCTGCCGTGGGCCGAAAACACCCAAGACGTGCGCAAGATGACATGGCGCGCGCCGCTGCCGCGCAACGCCATCTCGCCCGCCAATTTGCTGCGCCCATAGGCCCCCAAGGGCGCTGTGGGATGATCGGGCGAAAAAGGCGTATCCCCTGCGCCATCGAACACATAATCGGTGGACATATGGATCATTGGAACACCCAGCGCTGCGCAAACGCGCGCAATGGCACTGGGACTGGCCGCGTTGATAATGTGGGCGTCTGCCTCTTGCGTCTCGGCCAGATCAACCGCTGTCCAAGCGGCGGCGTTGATGACCAGATCGCAGTTTTGAACAGCATTTGCGCAAGACATGGGGTGCATCAGATCGGCCATATCGCGGGCCAGGAACCGCGCTGTCACGCCTTCAGGTACAGACCGCGCCAACGCTTGCGCAACTTGGCCAGTTTGCCCAAACACCAGCACTTTCATGCACGGGTTCCCAAACGTTGCCCCACCCCGCCGCGCGCCTGTAGCGGTTTCCACCACGCCGCGTTGTCCAAGTACCAGCGCACGGTGCGGCGCAGGCCTTCGTCCAAAGTCACCGAGGGCCGCCAGCCCAGTTCGTTACAAATGCGCGACGGATCAATCGCATAGCGCAGATCATGGCCAGGGCGGTCGGTAACATAGGTAATCAGGCGGGCATGAGGCGCGCCAGACGGGGACATCTCATCTAGAAGGGTGCAGATTTTCTGTACGATTTCAATATTCTGCGCTTCATTCTCGCCGCCGATATTGTAGCTGCGGCCAAGCGTGCCCTTTTCCAAAACCAGCAGTAACGCATCGGCGTGATCTTCAACATACAGCCAATCGCGCACGTTTTCGCCCTGCCCGTAAACGGGGATAGGCCTGCCCGCCAGCGCGTTCAAAATCACCACAGGGATGAGTTTTTCAGGAAAGTGATAGGGGCCGTAATTGTTGGAACAATTGGTCAGCACCACAGGCAGGCCATAAGTTTCGCCCCAAGCGCGCACCAAATGATCGCTGGCAGCTTTGCTGGCGGAATAGGGGCTGCGCGGATCGTAGGGCGTGTCTTCGGTGAATTTTCCAGTCTCGCCCAAACTGCCGAACACTTCGTCGGTGGAAATGTGGTGAAAGCGAAACCCATTGGGGCGACCCGCGCCCTGCCAATAGGCGCGGGCGGCTTCCAGCATATTGAAGGTGCCCGTAATATTGGTTTGGACAAAGTCATCTGGCCCGTCGATAGAGCGGTCGACATGGCTTTCGGCCGCAAGATGCATCACGGCATCCGGGCGGTGGGTGGCGAACACCTCGTCCAAGCGGGCGCGGTCACGAATATCGGCCTGCTCAAACGAATACAGGTTTGACGTGGCCGCTTGTGCAACATTCGCCTCGCAGGCAGCGTATGTCATTGCGTCCAAATTGATCACTTCATGCCCGCGCAAGACTGCAAGGCGCACCACCGCCGAGCCGATAAACCCCATGCCGCCCGTGACCAAAATCTTCATGTCGCACCATAGGTAAAGGGAGATTGAAAGCCAGAAAATCGCGGGGCAATCGCATCCTTGGCCGACAGCACAGGCAAGGTGTTGCCCCAATCGATGCCAATATCAGGATCATCCCAGGCAATGGCGCCATCACATTCGGCTGCATAAGGCGCGGTCACTTTGTATTGCACCTCGGCCCCTTCGCTGCGCGTCATAAAGCCGTGCAAAAAGCCAACAGGGACAAACAGTTGCAAGCCATTTTCGGCGCTTAACTCTACCCCGAACCATTTGCCATAGCTGGGGCTGCCTTGACGCACATCCACCGCCACGTCGTAAATCACACCGCGCGTGCAGCGCACGAGTTTATCTTGCGCAAATGGCGGGCGTTGGTAATGCAAACCGCGCAGCGTGCCAGATGCGCCCGACATCGAATGATTGTCTTGAACAAATTCGAAATCAATACCCGCCGCCGAAAAAGCTGTGCGCGAATACACTTCGCAAAACCAACCGCGCGCATCACCATGCCGCTTTGGCGCGATCATCAACAGGCCCTCGATCGGGGTTTTCTCGATATTCATGACGCGTCCTGCGGTAAAGGTTTGCCAAAGCAAGACCACAGCCGCAGATGTATTTCAAGACTAACCGATTGCAGCGGCCTTCACATCATCATCGATAAAGGGCAAATATTGCCCAAAATTATCGGCAAACATGGCCACAAGTTTTTGCGCGGCTGCGTCATAGGCGGCTTTATCGCCCCATGTACTGCGCGGGTCTAAAAGGCCCGTATCAACCCCCGCCACCATAACAGGCACGTCAAAACCAAAGTTAGGATCGCGGCGGAATTTTGTCGCCCCCAAGGATCCGTCTAATGCCGCTGTCAGCAGCGCGCGGGTGGCACGAATTGGCATCCGCGTGCCCGTGCCAAATTTGCCCCCCGTCCAGCCTGTATTGACCAGCCAGCAGGTTGCGCCAAACTGCGCAATCTTCTGTTGCAGCAATTTGCCATACACTTCGGGGCGGCGGGGCATGAATGGCGCGCCAAAGCAGGTGCTAAAGGTTGGGGTAGGTTCCACAATCCCGCGCTCTGTTCCCGGTGTTTTTGACGTAAATCCCGACAGGAAATGATACATCGCCTGCGCAGGGGTCAGGCGCGCGATGGGCGGCAAAACACCATAAGCGTCGCAGGTTAGCATAATGACGTTCTTGGGGTGCCCGCCAAGACCCGTGCTGGATGCGTTCGAAATATAGTCCAGCGGATATGCGCAGCGCATGTTTTCCGTCAGGCTGGCATCGGTGAAATCCAACTCCAGCGTTTGCGGATCGAACACCATATTTTCGACCACTGTGCCGAATTTGGATGTGGTGGCGTAGATTTCTGGCTCTGCCTCGCGCGATAGGTTGATGGTTTTGGCATAGCAGCCCCCTTCAAAATTGAAGGTGCCGCGATCTGACCAGCCGTGTTCATCATCACCAATCAAAATGCGCGAAGGATCTGCCGACAAAGTGGTTTTGCCTGTGCCCGACAGCCCGAAAAACACTGCCGCATCATCAGGATTGCCAATTGCATGGTTGGCGGAACAATGCATCGGCATCACGCCTTGCTGGGGCAAAAGATAATTCAGCAGCGTGAACACGGCTTTTTTGTTTTCGCCCGCATAGGCCGTTCCTGCGATTAGGATTAGCTTTTGGTCGAAATTCAGCGCAATCACGGTTTCACTGCGGCAGCCGTGGCGCGCTGGATCGGCCTTGAAACTGGGGCAATTGATGACTGTCCATTCGGGGCTAAAGGTGTCCACCTCGGCCACGGATGGGCGGCGCAGCAAATGGCGGATGAACAGTCCGTGCCAAGCAAGTTCGGTCACCATCCGAACATCAACGCGGTAAGCCGCATCTGCCCCACCAAACAAATCTTGCACGAAATAATCGCGGCCCTTCATATGGGCCAGCACATCGGCGTGCAGCACATCGAACGCGGCAGGCGTCATCGGTGTGTTATTTTCCCACCAGATGGTATTTTCAACCGACGGGCCGCGCACGACAAACTTATCTTTGGGTGAGCGGCCTGTGAATTGGCCTGTCGAGACCAAGAACGCCCCGCCATTGCCCAAACGCCCCTCGCCACGCGCAATTGCCGCTTCTACAAGGCTGGGCGCGCCATAATTATAATAGACACGACCAAGGCCAATTATGCCTTGATTTTCCAGCGTTTTGTTGCGGTTTACGCGTCCTTGCGCAGCGTCTGCCGTGGTCATCCTGCAAGCTCCCATCTTCGCCAAAATGGCGAATAATTCAAAACGCGGCTCGGGCCAGAGCCGCAGTTTATGCCCCCCTGCTTTGCAGAGTTATAGCATTTTCATAACACGCAGTTTTCCCATAGAATAGAAGGGTTTGGCCATGTTAGCGCAACCATTTCCATGTTAGCGCAACCATTTGGGGATTTGCGTCTGACACAAGACAGCTCAGCCGTTTCGCACTGCGAATCACCGCTAAATATTGTGTGCGGCTAAGTGATTTGCACTTAAGGGTTGATTCTTTTGTGCAGAAATAACAATATATAACAAAAATCAGGCAGCCGAGCAGAAAAGGACGCCCTACATGGCCAGAATAGCCCTTGTTGACGACGACAGAAACATCCTAACGTCCGTATCAATGACCCTAGAAGCCGAAGGCTTTGAGGTGGAAACGCACAATGATGGCCAGTCCGCCTTGGACGCGTTCAACCGCCGAATGCCCGACCTTGCCGTTCTGGATATCAAAATGCCCCGCATGGACGGGATGGATTTGCTGCAACGTCTGCGTCAGAAATCGACACTGCCTGTGATTTTTCTAACCTCGAAAGATGATGAGATTGACGAGGTTCTGGGCCTGCGTATGGGCGCTGATGATTATGTGACAAAGCCCTTCAGCCAGCGCCTGCTGGTGGAACGTATCCGCGCGCTGCTGCGCCGCAACGAGGCAATTGCAACGGGCGAAGTGGCTGTCACCGAAGAAACCAAGGTGATCGAGCGCGGAAATCTGCGCATGGACCCGCTGCGCCATGCCGTGGCATGGAAAGGCCGCGACGTGGCGCTGACTGTCACCGAATTTATGCTTCTGCAAGCCTTGGCACAGCGCCCAGGCTTTGTAAAAAGCCGCGATCAGTTGATGGATGTGGCCTATGACGACCAGATTTATGTGGATGATCGCACCATCGACAGCCACATCAAACGCCTGCGCAAGAAAATGCGCGCCGTTGATGATGATTTTAACGCAATCGAAACCCTTTATGGTATTGGCTACCGTTACAACGAAGAGTAACGCCTCAGGATGACAGCCGCGCAGAAATTTCCGCTGAAAGGCAGCGCCGTGGCTGATGATCAGGCCAAGGGTCAGGTCATATTGGGTGAAGACTGGGTTTCGCCCGAAGTATTGTCAGATAAAGCGTTGCAAGGCGGCCGCGGCAAACGCGGCCTGTTCGCGCTGAACAAATCACCTTTGGCGCGTAAGATTATCTTGTTCAATCTTCTGGCGCTGGTGCTTTTGGTGGCGGGGGTTTTGTTTTTAAACCCCTTCCGCGACAATCTTGTCTTGCAACGCGAGGCGGGGCTTGTGTCTGAAGCCCGTCTTTTGGCTGACGTGATGCGCACACGTGCAGCGGGTACAGGCGGGCTGCCTGCCGATTTATCCGATCTTAGCATCAGCGCGGGGGTTGAGGTGTTTTTGCTGGATCCCGCTGGCATTATCACAGCGCGCGGTGTGGGCAAAGTTGATGAAAACCTGCCCAGCCGACCCGAAACGTCCACCCTGATCACCGATTTTCTGGGCAGGGTCTGGTCAGGGGTTTCAGCATTGATCGGGCGGGCCGACGTGCCCAGCACGGCCAATGCCGAAAGTTTGGCCCGCGAACTGTTTACACAGGCTGCGGCGGGCGATACGGCGATCAAAACATTCCAAGGCCAAGATGGGGCCAGCTTTTCGGTGGCAACGCCTATCACTGATGCTGGACGTATTTTAGGTGTGATCGCCCTATCCTCGCCAGCAGGCGAAATTGACCGCCTTGTCCGCAACGAGCGTGAGCAGATTTTGCGTATGTTCTTGATTGCTTTGCTTGTGTCGACAGGCCTTTCAATGGTTCTGGCCTCGACCATAGCTAATCCATTGTCCGACCTCGCCGCCGCTGCCGAAATGGGCCGCGACCGCAATATCACCAAAATGCAGGCAGGGCGCGTGCGTATTCCCGATTTGGCGGCGCGGCCCGATGAAATTGGCCGCCTGTCCATTGCGATGCGCGGCATGGTCTCGGCGCTGTATGATCGCATCGAAAGCAACGAGCAATTCGCCGCCGATGTCGCGCATGAAATCAAGAACCCGCTGGCCAGCCTGCGCTCGGCCGTGGGTACCATGCGGGTGGCCAAACGCGATGATCAGCGCGAGAAGCTGCTTGATGTGATCGAGCATGACGTACGGCGCATGGATCGCCTTGTGACCGATATTTCCAACGCCTCGCGCCTTGACAGCGAACTTGTCAAGGAACAGGAAACCGACGTAAACCTGATCCAAACCCTGAGCCGCCTGTGCGACCATCTGGGGCAGCAGGCGCAGGAAAAGGGTGTGGAATTCATCACCGATTTCCCCAAAGATCCGATCATCGTGCGCGGGTTGGAAGAGCGTTTGGCGCAAGTGTTTGTCAACTTGATCAGCAACGCAATTTCCTTTTGTGAAGATGGCGATGCGGTACGGGTTTGGGCGCGCCAGCGTGATAATCGCCTGTTGATCGTTGTCGAAGACACTGGCCCAGGCATTCCCGAACAAGCGCTGTCCAAGGTGTTCAAGCGGTTCTATTCGGATCGCCCGCCAACCCATTTTGGCAATAATTCGGGTTTGGGCCTGTCGATATCCAAACAAATTGTCGAGGCGCATGGTGGCGTGATCTGGGCCGAAAACATTCGCCCCACGCAGGCCGACGCCGCGTCCGAGCCGTTGGGCGCCCGCTTTGTTGTGGGCCTGCCGATTTAATCTATGGCCCAGACGCCAGCCATCCAAAACATTCACGCCAGTTGCATTGCCGCTCATGGCAAGGGGCTGCTTATCCTTGGGCCTTCGGGCGCGGGGAAGTCGACACTTGCGCTGCAAATGATTGCGCTTGGAGCGCAACTGGTGGCCGATGATCGCTGCGATATCTGGGCGCAGCAAGACAGGCTATACGCCCGCGCGCCCGCCGAAATAGCGGGGCTTATCGAATCGCGCGGCATTGGCATTTTGCGCCTACCCTTTTGCGACCAAATACAAGTTATAGCTGCAATAGATTTATCTGAAACATCTTATACACGATTACCGCCGCCGCGCAGTCTTCAGTTGTTGGGGGTGCGCGTGGTATTTCTGCATTTCCAACCTGCACCGCACTTTCCTTCGGCACTGATGTGTTATTTTATGGGCACTCGCAGCGCGTAATCCCAAGGATCAGCCCTTTGCCCGATACGGCCAGCAACTTGGTTTTCATCACTGGCCCGTCGGGGGCTGGCCGAAGCACGGCGATCCATGCCTTTGAAGATTTGGGCTATGAAGTGATCGATAATCTGCCGCTGTCATTGGTGCCACGGTTGGTTGATGGCCCCAGTCTACCGCGGCCCATTGCGCTGGGCCTTGATGTGCGCAACCGTGATTTTTCCGCCAGCGCCCTGATTGAACTGATCGATACGCTTACACGTGATCCGCGTATGGGGCTGCAAGTGGTTTATCTAGACTGTTCCGAATCGGAATTGATACGCCGTTACAACCAGACGCGCCGCCGTCATCCTTTGGCAATGGATGAAACCCCCACCGAAGGTATCGCCCGTGAAATTGATCTTTTGGCCCCAATCCGTGCTCGCGCCGACCATTTGATCGACACATCAGAACTTTCGCCGCATGACCTGAAGGCCGAAATAGCCCAAGTCTTTGGCCGCGACGCTGCCGCGCAAATGTCTGTCTCTGTGCAATCGTTCAGTTATAAGCGGGGGCTGCCGCGCGGCCTTGATGTCGTGCTGGATTGCCGCTTTTTGGCAAACCCCCATTGGCAGGCCGAACTGCGCGACAAAGACGGGCGCGACAGTGCAGTTGCCGCCTATGTGCAGGCAGACCCGCTGTTCACGCCCTTCTTCGCGCAGGTCCAAGATTTGATTTTGCTGCTGCTACCAGCCCACCGCCACGAGGGTAAATCGCACCTTTCCATTGGCTTTGGCTGCACGGGCGGACAACACCGATCTGTTGCCGTTGTGGAAAAACTAGGCAAAGTGCTTGCAGATGCTGGCTGGCCAGTGTCAAAACGTCACCGAGAGTTAGAACGCAAGGCATCCGCCCTGCCTAAACAGCCCAAGGGAACATCCGCGTGATCGGAATTGTGATCGTAGCTCATGGCGGCCTCGCGCGGGAATATTTGTCCGCGGTCGAGCATGTTGTCGGCAAACAGGCCGCGATGGTTGCCATATCCATTGAAGACAACCACGACCGCGCCGCCAAACAGGCCGAGATTTGTAACGCCAGCGATGCCGTCGATCAGGGCAAAGGCGTTGTTATGGTAACGGATATGTTCGGCGGCTCGCCGTCAAACCTGTCATTGATGGCTTGTTCTGGCCAAGGGCGGCGCATCATCTATGGCGCCAATTTGCCTTTGCTGATCAAACTGGCCAAATCGCGCGACTTGCCCGTGGACGAGGCGGTATCAGTGGCCTTGGAAGCAGGGCGTAAGTATTTGAATGCAATGACTATTGATGGAACTGAGTGAATGTCTGGGCAAGTGTTGAATATCATCAACGAAAAGGGGCTGCACGCCCGCGCATCAGCGAAATTCGTTGAAGTGGTTGAAAAGTTCGACGCCAGTTGCACTGTCAGCAAAGACGGAATGGATGTGTCGGGCGATTCGATCATGGGGCTTTTGATGTTGGCAGCATCGCGCGGAACCAGTATTAAGGTGTTAACTACAGGCACGGAGGCCGAAGCGCTGGCAAGCGCACTGGCCGATCTGGTGGCAAATCGCTTTGGCGAAGATTTTTAGACAGGGTCTTTTGTGACGAAACTTTCGGAACCAATAAATGAGGCTGTGCTGCCAACGCCCCCTGTCGTTGCCAAAAAATATGACATGCGCCGCCTGTCCTATGCGGGTACGTTCAAAAACCCTTTTAAGGTAGGAACGATTCGCGCAATTGAATGGACGACCGCCAAATTCACCCTGCTGCGGGCGATTCGCGATTTTGAACGCACAGGCGTGCCATTTGGTGTGCCGTTCTGGTCAAAGGCGGTCAAGCAAATGGGGATCTATATTCAGACCCCGCCAGAAGAAATTGCACGCATCCCCAAAACGGGGCCGCTGGTGGTGGTGGCCAACCATCCGCACGGGCTGGTCGATGGCATGATCATGGGCGAGATGTTGTCGCGCGTGCGGGGGGATTTCAAAATTCTAACCCGCTCGCTGTTGACAGGCATTCCTGAAATTGAAGAATTCATGATTCCCGTCCCCTTTCCGCACGAAGAAAATGCGCGCGAATTGGGCCTAAAGATGCGTAACGACACGATGGCGCATTTGGCCAAGGGCGGCGCGATAATTCTGTTTCCGGCCGGCAAAGTGGCCATGTCGGAAACCTTTTTTGGCCCCGCGATCGAGGCAGAATGGAACGTCTTTACGCACAAGATGATCCAAAAATCCAAAGCCCAGATTTTGCCAATTTGCTTTACGGGGCGCAACTCGCGCGCATTTCTGATTGCGAATTTGCTGTCTGATTCGCTGCGGCAAGGGTTGTTGCTGCACGAAATCAAGCGCGCGTTAAACAAACCCCAGCGCCCCTTTATTGGCGCGCCCCTTGATGCGTCGGAACTGGACAAATGGGACGGCAACCCACGCGGATTTTTGGGGTGGCTGCGCGCGCATACGCTGGCTTTGGGTGGTAAGACAGATTAATTTGGCGGCAAGTTGCCCTTCAGGCAATTTTACCGCGCAATTTTACCTTGTCGGCACTGGCACATCGCCCCTGTAATCATAAAATCCGCGCTGGGTTTTGCGGCCCAGCCAGCCCGCCTCGACGTATTTTGACAGAAGCGGGCAAGGGCGATATTTGCTGTCTCCCAATCCGTCATGCAGCACATTCATAATGGCAAGGCAGGTATCCAGCCCGATAAAATCGGCCAATTCCAGCGGCCCCATCGGATGGTTCGCGCCCAGTTTTAGCGCCTGATCGATAGATTGAACGCTGCCAACCCCTTCATACAGGGTATAGACCGCCTCGTTGATCATCGGCATCAAAATGCGGTTCACGATAAAGGCAGGGAAATCTTCTGCGCTTGCCGCAGTTTTGCCCAAACGACCCACCACCGCCAAAAGCGTGTCATAAGTTTCCTTATCGGTGGCAATGCCGCGAATAAGTTCAACCAATTGCATCACGGGCACGGGATTCATAAAATGAAATCCCATGAATTTTTCGGGCCGATCCGTGCGCGAGGCAAGGCGCGTGATCGAAATGCTAGACGTGTTCGAAGTTAGAATCGTCTGCGGTGCCAGATGCGGCTTTAGCCCTTCGAAAATGGCGTTTTTCACGTCTTCACGTTCGGTCGCAGCCTCGATAATCAAATCGCAGGGGCCCAGATCGGCCAGCACTTGGGTGGTCTTGATGCGCGACAGCACAGCAGACTTTTGGTCTTCGGTCAGTTTCCCCTTGGCAATTTGGCGATCTAAATTTTTGGCAACCGTTTGCAGCGCGCGGGTCAACCCTTCGGCATTTATATCGTTCAGCAGCACGTTATAGCCTGCTGCGGCAAATACATGGGCAATCCCATTGCCCATTTGCCCCGCGCCCACCACTCCAACAGATTGAATATCCACGCGCGCCCCCAGTTTTGCCCCATTATGCCCCTGCACCGCGCGGGTGCAAGGCCAAAGGGCGGCTGGTCAAATATGGCAAATTTGCGGCAAAAGCCGAATTTAGCGATTTCGAAAGATTTAAGGCGCAAATTGGGCAGTGGGTGTAGATGATAAGTGGTGGTTGGAATGGCTTATGCTTTTCCCAGCGCGGGGGCGCTGGATTATGCAAATTGCACGTATGGGGCATCGCGTTTGCTGTTTCGCGGGCCAAAACGGGAAACGGAACGCACCTTTGTTGCCATTTTGGGCGGATCAGAGGTGTATGGCCGCTGCGTGAAGTACCCCTTTCCAGATTTGTTGGAAAAGGAACTGGGCCTGCCTGTGGCCAATTTTGGCCTACCCAATGCAGGGCCGGATGTGTTTTTGAATGATCCCTATGTCTTGGCCAAAGCGGGGCAAGCGTCTGTGATCGTACTGCAGCTTTTTGGCGCACAGAACATCTCGAACCGATTTTACACTGTGCATCCGCGCCGCAATGATCGGTTCTTGGCCGCAAAGCCCAGCCTGCGCGCGCTGTTTCCCGCAGTCGATTTCACGGAATTTCATTTCACCCGCCATCTGCTGCACGCGCTGCAACTGGCTGCACCGCAGTCCTTTGCGGTGCTGGTGCGCGGTCTGCAAGAAGATTGGACAGCGCATATGCGCAATCTTTTGGGCCAACTGGGCGGCAAGCCTTTGTTGCTGTGGATCGCTGATGCCATGCCGCCTGCCCCTACCCAAAAGATCGATCTGTTCTTAAACCCAATGCTGATCGATGCCGCTATGATCGACGCCCTAACGCCTTGTGCGGGGGAGGTGGTGTATGCCCTGCCCTCGCAAGAGGCGCGCGTCATGGGGCTGGACGGCATGGTCTATGAGGCAACCGAGCTGCCCATCGCCGCCAGCCTCCCTGGCCCATATGTTCACCGCGAAGTTTGTAACGCCCTGCTGCCCTATATCGAGGCGTATTTCGGCGGCAGTACGGCGCGGCGCGGCAAGTAGTCTGGGGTTTTTTCGGTTGCTCCGCAGAAACAATGGCCGCATCATGCGGCTATGCATTCGAACCGATTTTCCCAATTCTCCAAACTGCGCGCCAGTTTTTGGCATTTTTACCGCAGAATAGAAGCGGCTGAGTTGGATTTAATTGCTGCGGGCGCAGCCTTTTACGCCTTTTTGGCCATTTTTCCTGCCGCTGCTGCCATTATCACCATTTGGGGCGCCATTGCCGACCCTGATGTAATCCGCCAAGAAATCGCTCTTGTCGCCCGCTTTATCCCTGCCGAGGTTTACAGCCTTTTGCAGGGGCAAATCGCGGCCCTGATGTCGATGAATACGTCCAGCTTGGGGCTGACGACCTTTTTGTCAACGCTGGTTGCGCTGTGGTCAGCGCGGGCAGGCGTCGCGGCACTGATGCGAGGGCTGAACGCGATCCACCATTTGCCCAACCGCGCGGGTCATTGGCACCAAATGCGGGCAATTTTGCTAACCTTGGTGCTGATCGGACTGATCTTATCGGTTTTGTTCATGGCAATCGCGGTGCCTGTCGGGCTTGCCCTTTTGCCCATTCACGGGATCAGCGCGCAGACTTTGAACCGATCAAACCTTGCGCTGGGGATAGGGGCAGCAATTTTGGCGGTTGGGCTGGCTTACCGCATGGGGCCAAACTTCACTGCCAAGGCCAAACCACCGCTTTTGTCTTTGGGGCTGCTTGTGGCCGTGGTTTTGTGGGTGGCGGCAACGCAGGGCTTTGTGTTTTACCTTGGAAATTTCGCAGCCTACAATCAAATCTATGGTTCAATCGGGGCGGTGGTTGCCATGCTGATCTGGCTATACATTAGTGCCTATGCCGTACTTTTGGGCGCAGCGGTAGACGCTGAAAGAACCCGAAAACCGCGCATTCAGGCCGCGCTAGTAGTTCGTTTCAAACTCGATCCCAAGGCTGGTGTTGCCTGTGGTTTCCGTTCCTGCGCGCAGCTTTAGCTTGCTGTTCAGCGTATAGGTGAAATCAATGCTTTGCTGACCATCAGAATCGCCTGACAGTTCCGAATAGACATTGTCCGACACGTATTTGCCCATCTTTAGCGCGGTCTTGCCCGACGGGTCGGTTTGCATATCCAAATTGTCCAGTTTTAGCGCGCGGCGAATGCGGCCAATCAGCCCATCACCGCGCCCAGACAAGGTGGCAATCGCCCCCGTCAACTGTACGGCTTGTAGCGCCGATAGCCCTTGCAGGTTTTGGTCAAACAGCAGGGCGGCCAACACCTCTTCTTGCGGCATTTCGGGCGATGAGGTGAAATTAAAGCTAGGGTCGGTTGCGGGCCCGTCTATGATCACAGTCGTCGTCACATCGCCGCGCTGATTTGTGGCACGCACAGACAGAAACGGGATCAACTGACCCTGCATTTCCAGCCGCACCTCCTCCAAATCCAGCCGCTTACTTAGAATATCAAAGCGCCCTTGAACCAAGTCAAACGCGCCTGCGGGACGCACGTCGTTTGTCGTGCCACCAAGGCGCAACTCGCCGCCCAGTTCGGCATCAAGGCCCCGCCCGCGCACAAACACCCGATTGGGCGCGCGCACGACGATATTCAGCCTAAAGGGGGCTGCGGCGGCGCTGACTGCCGCGCGCTGATCAAAGCCCGCGTGGTGACGGGTTTGCTGCACCGCAACCGAATCGCCAAGGTGGCGCAAATCGGGCAGAGCGACAGTGCTTGCATCGGTTGGGCGAAGCTGCACTTCGGTGCGGCCCAAGTCGATCGTTCCCGCAAGT
>CAMAWZ010000010.1 GCA_945861995.1 Pseudorhodobacter antarcticus | reverse complement strand
CTTGGGCAATTTCGGGTTGGTAGGGGGTATAGGCCGTGTACCACGCGGGATTTTCCAATATATTCCGCTGGATAGCGGGCGGGGTCACAGTGCCGTAATAGCCCTGCCCAATCAGGCTGCTCATCACTTTGTTCTTGGCCGCGACCCCGCGCATTTTGGCCAAAAGATCGCTTTCAGACAGCGGATGCCATGACAGCGCCGTGCCTTGGCGGATGCTGGCGGGCACGGTTTCCTCTATCAGCGCGTCCAAATCTGCTGCGCCCACCACGCGCAGCATTTCGTCCATTTCTTCGGGGGATGGCCCGATATGACGGCGGTTTGCAAAATCGTCGGGGTTATAAGCAATAGGCGTGAAAGCCATAGCGGCACCTTTTATGAATGTACGTTCAGTTTCGATGGTTAGCCGATCAAATCGGCATATTCGTCTTCGTCCATCAGGTCATCCAAAACGGAAAGATCATCGATCCGCATCTTGAAAAACCATGCCACACCCGTGGGATCTTCGTTTACAAGTGCCGGATTATCCACAAGTTTTTGGTTCACATCGACAATTTCGCCGTCAAGCGGGGCCAAAATATCTGATGCTGCTTTCACGCTTTCAATCACGACAACTTCGTCACCTGTGGTCACCATCGTTTCCACTTCGGGTAGTTCAACAAACACCACATCGCCCAGTTGCGTGGCCGCGTGTTCGGTGATGCCAACCACCACCAAATCGCCCTCAACGCGCAGCCATTCGTGGTCTTTCGTGTATTTCATGATCGCTCCTATCTTTTGTAGTTTGTGGGGTGAAAGGGCAGCGCGCACACGCGCAGCAGGGTCGGTTTTCCGCGCAAATCGCCCGCAATCTGCGTGCCAATTTCGGCGTAACATGGCGGCAGATAGCCCATCGAAATGGGCGCGTTCAGCGTGGGGCTGAACCCGCCCGATGTGATGCGCCCAATCGGCCTATTGCCATCCAGCAGCGCCACGCCTTCCCGCATCGGCGCGCGGCCATCGGGGCGCAGGCCCACGCGCAAACGGCTGGTTCCATTGGATAATTCATCCAAAATCCGTGCCGCCCCCGCAAATCCGCCTGCCCGCGCCCCGCCCGTGCGGCGTATCTTTTGAATGGCCCAAGCCAGCCCCGCCTCGACGGGCGACGTCGTGTGATCAATATCGTGGCCATAAAGCGGCATCCCCGCCTCTAGCCGCAAACTATCGCGCGCGCCAAGACCAATCGGGGCCACCCCCTGCATCGCCAACAGGCGGAGGGCAAAGGGCAAAGCCTGCGCCTCAGGGATCGAAATCTCAAACCCATCTTCGCCCGAATAGCCCGACCGCGACACCCAAATATCGGCGAAAATCGCTACGTCCATAAAGCGCATGGCGGCAGTTTCGGGGATAATTTGCGCCAGTGCCGCCTCGGCTGTTGGGCCTTGCAGCGCCAGCAGCGCCCTATCTGAACACATGGTCAGCTTTGCGCGGCGCAAGTGCCCCGTCAAATGCGCAAAATCCGCCGCTTTGCAGGCCGCGTTCACAACAATCAGGAAATGATCGCCGCGATGGGCAATCATCAGGTCGTCCAAAATCCCGCCCGCGTCATGTGTCAGCATCCCGTAGCGCTGCCGCATTGGGGCAAGGCCTGCCACATCAATGGGCATCAGCCGTTCCAAGTCCAGCGCTAATTCTTCCATGTTTCCCGTGGGATAGGCCAGTATCTGCCCCATGTGCGATACATCAAACAGCCCCGCCTTGGCGCGCGTGTGCAGATGTTCGCCCATCACCCCCATCGGGTACTGCACGGGCATATCATAGCCCGCAAACCCCACCATTTTGCCGCCCAGTTCCACATGCAGATCATGCAGCGGCAGACGCAAAAGCGCGCTATTTTCCTGCGTATTTGTGTTGGTCACACCGCCCCCAGTTCTTGCGGCCATAGGCCAGCATCGTTTGGGCATAACGCCCGCCTCGATGCCCCCTCTGTCCCTGCCATCCCGCTATAAGGGGGCGGCGCCTGAGATCGTTATCCCTTCGGCGGGCCGAAGCCACTCTCCAGAGTTTCGCAGCCAGAACGGTTCATTTGCCTGAGAGTTTACCGGGGCGGTTGCTCCTTCGGCATTCGATTTAACGAATTCTCCCGATCTGACACCCTATTGGTAGCCAGCCCCGCGCCCAAGGGCAAGGGCGAAAATCGACGCTTTTGCAAATTTTCGCGACAAAGGCGCTGGCCTGCCGCATAACGCCAAAGGCCCGCCCAAACTGTGGGCAGGCCTTTCATAACAGATGTTCACAAATGGCTAAAGCTGCGGGCGCTTTTGCAGCAGCGGCAGCACATCGGCCATTTCGGGGCCAGCGTCCAGCCCCGTAATCGCGCGGCGAAGCGGGCGGAACAGCGCGCCGCCTTTGCGGCCCGTAGCTTCCTTTACCGCCGCCGTCCACTCGCCCCAAGTGGCGTGGCTCCACGGCTGAGGCGGCAGCATATCAAAGGCGGTTTTCACAAAGTCGCGGTCTTCGTCGGCCACCAAGGGCGTAGCCCCATCGCGCAGCAATTCCCACCATTTGGACAAATCATCCAGCACGGTGATATTGGCCTTGGCAACGGCCCAGAACCCTTCGGCCAGCGCGTCAGGCACGCCCAGCGCTTTGATTTTATCTGCCACGGCGGGCAGCGGCAAAGATTGCACATGCGCGCGGGTCAGCGGGAACAGATCCTCGGCGTCAAACTTGGTTGGGGCCGCGCCAAAGCTGCCCACATCGAACCCGTCGATCAAATCTTGCATCGAAGCCGCCAGTTCCACGGGTTTGGACGACCCAAGCCGCGCCATCAGCGATAGCAGGGCCAGCGGCTCTACCCCGCGCGCGCGCAGATCGCGCAAAGACAGCGTGCCAAGGCGTTTCGACAATTCCTCGCCCCCCGCGCCTGTCAGCAGCGAATGGTGGGCAAAGTTTGGCGGGGTACCGCCCATCGCCTGCATAATCTGAATTTGCGTGGCGGTGTTGGTCACGTGATCGGCCCCGCGCACGATAAACGTCACACCCATGTCGATATCATCGACCGAGCTTGCAAACGTATACAGCACCTGCCCATCGGCGCGGATCAGCACAGGGTCAGACACCGAAGCCGCATCAATCGAGATGTCGCCCAGAATCCCATCCGCCCATTCAATCCGCTGCTGATCCAGCAAAAACCGCCAATAGCCCTCGCGCCCCTCGGCGCGCATCGCCGCGCGCGCGTCATCATCCAGCCGATAACTCGCGCGGTCGTATACGGGCGGCTTGCCCATGTTCAGCTGTTTTTTGCGCTTCAAGTCCAGTTCAACTGGCGTTTCAAAGCACTCATAAAACCGCGCCGCCGCGCGCAGGCCATCTGCCGCCTCGTGGTAGCGATCCATGCGCAGGGATTGCTTTTCAACCCTGTCCCAATGCAGGCCCAGCCAGTCTAGATCGGTCATGATCCCATCGGCATATTCCTGTTTGGAACGTTCCTGATCGGTGTCATCCAACCGCAAAATGAACGTGCCACCCGTTTTGCGGGCGATCATATAGTTCATCAAAGCGGTGCGCAGATTGCCCACATGGATATAGCCAGTGGGCGATGGGGCAAAGCGGGTGACAGTGGGGCGCTGGGTCATGTAAGGCATCCTTCAGTTGCGTCTTCCTTGTCATAAGGGCGCTCAATTGTCCAATGGCTTTGGCGCACTTGCTTTCCAAAGCGGGCTGTGCATGGTGGCGGGAAATGCCCAATCGCGGGCGCAAAGAAACAGCAGTACGGGGCTTTGGTGTTCAATCCGCTGAAAATTGACCAACCCGCAGCCCTGCGCGCGCGGGGTAAAATCGGGGCGGCACTTGCCCGCTGGGCCGCGCCCAAACATCACGGGGCAGTGCCTGTTTTGGGCCGCATCGCCATCGCCTGCGTCAAGAACGAGCAAGACATTATCGAGCCGTTTTTGCGCCATCACGCCCCGCTGATGGATTTGATTTTTGTGCTGGACAATAATTCCAGCGACGACACCCACCGCATCATCGCGCAGTTGGTGCAAGAGTTGGGCAATGTCGTGCTGGTCGATAAGCCGCCCGCCTATCACGGGCAGGCGATTTTTGTCAGCCAAGCCATGCGCTATGTGCAAAGCGCCTGTTTTGCCGACCAGATTTTCTTTTTGGACGCGGACGAGTTTTTGGCAGTGCAAACACGCGCCGAACTGGATGCCAAAACCGCCCGCCCGCAGCAACGCGCCCTGTGGCCAAAGCGCGCAATTACCTTGGGGCGCATGGCGTGGCGCACCTTTTTGGTCGATCCCGCCAGCGATGAAACACAGCAGCCAGACCCGATTTTGCGGATGCGCTGGCGGCGCAAAACCGAAGTGTTGCGCCCCTCGACCTCAAAGATTTTTGCCCGTTTTGGCGGCGGGTTTGATGCCAGTCTTATTTGCGAACATGGCAATCACAAGCTTCGCAGCGGTCTAAATCGGCGTCTGCCCGAAGGGCTGATTGCCGATCTGCACCTGATCCACCTGCCCGTGCGCAGTTTTCAGCAGTTGCGATCAAAGGCCATTGCCGCGTGGATTTCAAACCTTGCGCGCGGCGTCGCCATTGCCGCCAAGCAAGGCGTGCATCGCAAAGCCATTGCCGATATGTTGGCCCAGCGCGATTTGCCAATGACCGCGCGCGAGTTGGCCCAGTTGGGCATGAGCTATGCCACGCGCTATCCCGTGGGCGATTTGGACAGCAACGCCATCCCCGATGCGCATGGCATATCGCCCCTGCGCCGCTATTCTGACGGGCGCTTTGGCGATGCGGAAAATCTGATACAGGCGGCGCAGAACCCGCAAATCATGGCCTCGCAACAACTCAAGCTGCAAAACCTGCCCCAAGGCGCAAGTTTGGATGCGCCCCCCGTGCAATACCTCATGCAGCTTTTCGCCCCCAAAACTGTGGGCGTCTATACCGCGCAGGGCAATGACGGTTACGGCGATATCGCGGCGTTTCACGGGGCGGGCCGCGCCTTTGAATGGGCCGCAGCACCCCCCGCGCCCGCCGATATGACATTGGCGCTGGATTTGCCCGCACCCCAAGACATCGGCCCCGAAACTTGGGCCGCCCTTGCTGCATCCACCACCGAAACTTTGGTCTGTGCCTTTCCTTGCGCAGATGGCGGCGATGCGGCGGTGATGGATATGGCACTGAACCACTTGGCTGGGCTTGGCTGGCACCCAAACCTTGCGCAATCCTTGGCATTTAGAGCTGTTTCCACCCTGCCCCACCTGCGCCGCACGGCAATGGTGCTGCACCCCAGCCGCGACCCCGTGGCCGAGGCGCAGGCCGCCGCGCGCCTGCGCGAAATCGCGGCATTCCCCCACAAGGCCCCACAATCTCCGCAGGGCCTGATCACGGCCGCCTTTGATCTGCCCTACCCAGATGTAACCGAGGGCTACGGTATTCGCCTGCCATAGCCCCCTGCAAACTTAGGCATCCTTATAATTCACGGCCTTCACATCCGCGTCAGGCGCGGTTTTTTGGCGCCGCACAATCAGGCGGTTTAGCGCGTTCACATAGGCCTTTACGCTGGCCACAATCGTATCGGTATCAGCCGATTGCCCCGTGGCAATGCGCCCATCTTCTTCCAGCCGAATAGACACAGTCGCCTGCGCATCCGTGCCTTCGGTGACGGCGTGCACCTGATACAGTTGCAAATGCGCCTCATGCGGGAAAATCGCCTTAACCGCGTTAAAGGCGGCATCCACTGGCCCGTCGCCCGTGGCATCGGTGGCGTGTTCCACCCCGTCAACCGACAGGGTCAACTCCGCCTCTTGCGGGCCATCTGTGCCGCAAATCACCCGCAGCCTGCGCACTTGCAAATAATCATGCGCGTCTTGCGTGGCCTCATCGGCGACAAGCGCGATCAGATCGTCGTCGTAAACTTCCTTCTTGCGATCAGCCAGCGCCTTGAACCGCACGAACAAATCGTTCAGTTGATTATCCGCCAAATCAAAGCCCAATTCGCCCATTTTGCTGCGCAGCGCCGCGCGGCCCGAATGTTTGCCCATCGTCAGGTTTTTCTGATGCAATCCAATATCTTCGGGGCGCATAATTTCAAACGTCTCGACGTTTTTCAAAACCCCGTCTTGGTGAATACCGCTTTCGTGCAAAAACGCATTCTTGCCCACAATCGCCTTGTTGAACTGCACGGCAAAGCCTGAAACCGCCGATACCCGGCGCGACAAGTTCATGATTTTGGTGGTATCAATGCCCGTCTGATAGGGCATAATATCATTGCGCACTTTCATCGCCATGACGACTTCTTCCAGCGCGGTATTGCCCGCGCGTTCGCCCAAACCATTGATCGTGCATTCAATTTGCCGCGCGCCCGCATCCACCGCCGCCAAGGCATTCGCCGTCGCCATGCCCAGATCGTTGTGGCAATGGGTGGCGAAAATAATGCTATCAGCCCCCGGCACCCGTTCCAGCAGCATACGGATCAAATCGGCCGATTCGCGCGGGGCGGTATAGCCTACAGTGTCGGGAATATTGATGGTGCTGGCCCCTGCCTTAATGGCAATTTCCACCACGCGGCACAGATAGTCATGTTCCGTGCGCGTCGCATCCATGGGCGACCATTGCACATTGTCGCACAGATTGCGCGCGTGGGTCACCGTGTCATGAATGCGCTGCGCCATTTCGTCCATGGTCAGGTTCGGAATGGCGCGGTGCAGCGGCGAGGTGCCGATAAAGGTATGAATGCGGGGGCTGCGCGCGTGGCGCACCGCATCCCAGCAGCGATCAATATCTTTAAAATTGGCCCGCGCCAGCCCGCAGATCGTGCTGTTCTTGGCGGCTTTGGAAATTTCCGTCACGGCGGCAAAATCGCCTTCGGAGGCGATCGGAAACCCCGCTTCGATAATATCAACGCCCATCTCATCCAGCAGGCTGGCGATTTCCAGCTTTTCATCATGGGTCATCGTCGCGCCAGGGCTTTGTTCGCCATCGCGCAAAGTGGTGTCAAAAATCATCACGCGCGGCTGCGCAGATTTATCGGTCATTTGGGGTAATCCTTGGTCGGGGTTTGCTGCATCTTGGGCGCTGATCCAGCCGAGCGGTCGCGCCCAAAGGCACGCTCAGCGGCGGCTAAGTAGCAGCAGCGCAGGCCGAAGGCTTGGCCCTGCGGCCAAGGCAAGCGTCATTACAGCAAGGAGTGCACGCGTTGTCATGAGCAGGACTATACAAGCGCGATTTGGAAAGAAAAGGGGGGAGGCGGAAAAAAGTTTTCAGATCAAAATCAGCCTGCCATCCCAGCCTAATGCGCGCCAACTGCCTTGCCCCCACGCCATCCCCTCCTACTTTCCCCGCCATACACATGTCGGGACGGATGCCAGACGCATCCCATACGCAAACCATACGCAAACCAATCGGGGAACCCAGCCAAATGCGCACTCTTATCATCGGATCCTCGGGCGGTATTGGGGCGGCGCTGCTGGCCGCATCAGGCCCCACTGCCACAGGATTATCCCGCAGCCAGCACGGGCTGGACATCACGGACGAGGCGTCGATCGCCGCCCATTTGGGCGCATTAGAACCCACGTTTGACCGCATTATCATCGCGACAGGCGCGCTGGAACTGAACGGCGCGCGCCCTGAAAAATCCCTGCGCGCGCTAGACCCCGCCGCCATGTCTGCGCAGTTCGCCCTGAACGCAATGGGGCCAGCTTTGGTGCTGAAACACGCCCTGCGGTTGATCCCGCGGGGCACCCCCGCGCAGATCGTGGCCCTGTCGGCCCGCGTCGGCAGTATCGGCGATAATGCCCTTGGCGGTTGGCACAGCTACCGCGCGGCCAAGGCCGCGCTGAACCAGTTTTTCCACACGGGCGCGGTGGAAATTGCCCGCACGCATCCGATGGCCTGCGTGGCGCTGATCCACCCCGGAACTGTGGAAACCAAGCTTGGCGCGAATTATTCCGGCAACCATCCCACCACCCCACCAGATCAGGCGGCGCAAAATATTTTGAATGTTTTGCAAGGGCTTACGGCGGAAAACACAGGCCAATTCTTTGATTGGCAGGGCAAGGCCATCGCGTGGTGACCCGCCTGATCCTGATCCTAGGCGATCAGTTAACCCCCAGCCTGTCTGCCCTAACCGCCGCCCAAGCGGGCGATATTGTGGTCATGGCCGAGGTGATGGGCGAGGCCGCCTATACCCCGCACCACCCGCAAAAAATCGTGCTTTTCTTGGCCGCAATGCGCAAATTTGCCACCCAATTGCGCGGCCTTGGCCACCACGTCGCCTATACCAATCTGGACGATCCCGAAAACAGCCATTCTATCGTGGGCGAATTGATCCGCCGCGCGGCCGAACATGGCGCGGATCAGGTTATCTGCACGCAGGCGGGCGATTGGCGGCTGCGCGCGGCCCTAGATGCCTGCCCCATTCCCGTAACAACCCTGCCTGACACAAGATTTATCTGTTCCGAGGTTGAGTTTTCCGCATGGGCGGCGGGAAAGAAACAATTGCGGATGGAATATTTCTACCGCGAGATGCGCCGCAAAACGGGGCTTTTGATGGACGGCGATCAGCCCCTTTTGGAGCGCTGGAATTTCGATGCCGAAAACCGCAAACCCGCAGTCCCTGATCTGCTGCGGCCAAAGCCGCCCCGCTTTGCCCCCGATGCACAAACGGCGCAAATCATCGATCTTGTGCGCGGCAGGTTCAACCATTTCGGCGCGCTAAGCGATTTTGGCTGGGCCACCACCCGCGAAGATGCCCTGATCGCCCTTGATCACTTTATCACCCATTCCCTACCGAGGTTCGGGGCCGAACAAGACGCTATGCTGCGCGGCGATGCCTTTCTGTCGCACGCGCTGATTTCCCCCTACCTTAATATTGGTTTGCTTTCCCCCCTAGAGGTGTGCCAGAGCGCCGAGGCCGAATACCACGCCCAGCGCGCGCCCATCGAATCTGTCGAAGGCTTCATCCGCCAGATCATCGGCTGGCGCGAATATATGCGCGGGATTTATTTGCTGCACGGGCCAGAATACATAACGAGCAACGCATTGAGCGCAAAAGGAAAACTTCCCGCTATGTATTGGGGCGGGCCCACAAAAATGGCCTGTATTGGCGCAGCCGTTGGCCAGACGCAAACCCATGCCTACGCCCATCATATCCAGCGCCTGATGGTCACAGGCAACTTTGCCCTGCTCGCAGGGGTCGCGCCAGATTTGGTGCATGAATGGTATCTTTCGGTCTATATCGACGCGGTCGAATGGGTCTGCGCGCCCAACACTTTAGGGATGAGCCAATTCGCCGATGGCGGGGTGATTGCCAGCAAACCTTACATATCTTCAGGGGCTTACATCAATCGTATGTCCGATTACTGCAAGGGCTGCGCCTATGATGTTGCCGCCAAAACGGGGGCAAATGCCTGCCCCTTTAACACCCTATACTGGCACTTTCTGCACCGCCACCGCGAGCGATTCGCCCGCAACGCACGCATGGGCCAGATGTACCGCGTTTGGGATAACATGGCCGAGGGTCACCGCGATCAGGTCTTGGCTGACGGGGACAAGGTGCTTGCAAAACTGGCAAAAGGCGAGGTGGTTTAGGGAAAAACCTGATCGGGCGCCCGCAGCACATCCGCACGCCAAATGCCCGATTCAAGGGTGCCATCGGCGCGGGTCAGCACGCCGCGTCCGTCGCGCAACCCGTTCAAAAATCCGCCGACATAACTGTCACCACCCGCATAGCGGGCTACGCCTTTGCCGTTCATCAACCCAGATTTCCAGCGGCCTTCATAGGCAAACCCATCGCCCGAAGTTAGGCTGCCCTGCCCCTCATACAGCCCTTCGCGAAAGCCGCCCTTATAGGCCAGCCCATCACTGCCGCCCTTTACTTCGCCAAACCCATCAGGCTGCCCGTCTTTCCACGTGCCAAAATACACCTCTCCATCGCGGTACTTCATGGTGCCAATCCCGTTCGGCTGGCCATTCTCGAAGGTGCCGGAAAAACGGGTACCCCCTGTGTAAACCGCCACGCCTTGGCCGTGCCGAATACCGCGCAGCCATTCGCCTTTATAAACCGTGCCGTCGGCATAACGCGTCATACCACGCCCGTGGGGGACCCCGCGTTCCCATTGTCCAGAGTATTCTGTGCCATCCGCATAAGTGATCTTGCCGCGCCCATGCGGGACGCCTTCCAGCAATTTGCCGATATAAACCGCGCCATCGGCATAGCGTTGGTTGCCCTCGCCGTTCAAGCGGCCCTTGTTCCAAACGCCCGCCATCATACGGCCATCCGCACCGCGAAACGCGCCGCTGCCTTGGCGCTGGCCATCTGCAAAGCCGCCCGTATAGGTGTCGCCGTTGGGGTAAATCAAAAGGCCCCTGCCGTGGCGCAGCCCCGCGCGAAAGCTGCCGTGATAGCGGGTACCATTCGGCTCGATCAGACTGCCTTTGCCTGTGATCTCGCCCGTCTGCCAATTGCCTGTGTATCGCGCGCCATCGGCGGCGATCAATGTGCCATGACCATGGGGCAAATCGCCCTGCATTTGCCCATGATAAACTGCGCCGTCGGGGTAGGTCAGTTGCCCTGCACCCTGCATGACGCCGTTGTTCCATATTCCAAGATAGATTTGGCCGTTGGGTTTAGTCAGAATTCCAGCGCCATGATGCTTTCCGTCCAGCAAAGCGCCCTGATACACATCGCCTGAATGATAGTTGGCACGCCCAATGCCCGTAATTTGGCCACCGCGCCACGCGCCCAAATAGCCCGATCCGTCGGCGTAGGTGATTTTGCCAATACCATCGGCCAGACCTGCGACAAATGTGCCGCCGTAAACCGCACCGCTGGGATAGCGCGCCATGCCAAGACCCTGCATCAGGCCGCCCCGCCACTGGCCTTCATAGTCAAACCCATCAAGGCGGCGGAAACTGCCATAGCCCTCGGGCAGGCCAGCCGCAAAGCTGCCTTCATAGATGGAACCATCGGAATAGGTTTTTGAAATTTGTTCGGCGCGGGCAGGCGCAATGGTGGTCAAGGCTGTCGCCATAACCACAGCCAGAACCAAGCCTTTTGCCAAAAACCTCACGCCGCGCCCCCGTCTTATGCCAAAGACATCTAGCGGCGCACGCGGGGTGAAACAAGGTCGATCCGCTGGCCTGCCCTTTCCAATGCCTTCGAACATGTTAGAACAGGCGTGTCTTATGGAGTTGCAAATGTCTGCCACCTTTCGCCTGACCCTTGCCCAATTGAACCCCGTTTTGGGCGCGCTTGCGGCGAATGCCGCCGCTGCCCATGCAGCTTGGCAGGCGGGGCGGGACGGGGGCGCTGATATGGTCGCGCTGAGCGAGATGTTCATCACGGGCTATCAGACCCAAGATCTGATCGTGAAACCAACCTTTGCCCGCGCCGCGATGGCCCAGATCGAGGCGCTGGCCAAGACCTGCGCCGATGGCCCTGCCTTGGGGATTGGTGGGCCGCATTTGGCCGAAGATGGGCAGTTGTTTAACGCCTATTACATCTGCCAAGGCGGGCGCATTGCCGCGACTGTGCTAAAGCATGAATTGCCCAACGATGGTGTGTTCGATGAAAAGCGCATTTTCGCCAGCGCGCCGCTGCAAGGCCCCTATGCTGTTGGCCCCCTGCGCATTGGCACGCCCATATGCGAGGATGCATGGCACGCGGATGTGGCTGAAACTTTGGCCGAAACGGGCGCGCAGATTTTGCTGGTGCCGAACGGGTCGCCCTATCACCGCGCAAAGCAAGAGGTGCGCCTGCGCCTGATGCGCGCGCGGGTGGCAGATACGGGGCTGCCGCTGGTGTACCTGAACATGGTCGGCGGGCAAGATGATCAGGTGTTCGATGGCGCGTCTTTTGTGCTGAACCCTGACGGCGCGCTGGCTGCGCAATTGCCGCAATTTGAAACGGCGCTTGTTCATATCGACTTTGACGAAACGCCAAATGGGTGGCGCGCACGGCCTGCGGCAATAGCCGCCCTGCCAGATGAATACGAGGCCGATTACACCGCCATGGTGCTGTCCTTGCGCGATTACATGGGCAAGACGGGGTTCAAAAAGGCGGTTTTGGGCCTGTCGGGCGGGGTTGATTCGGCGCTGGTGGCGGCCATTGCCGCCGATGCGCTGGGGCCAGAAAACCTGCGCTGCGTGATGCTGCCGTCGCGGTTCACCTCTGCCGCCAGCTTGGCGGATGCGACGGCGGTCGCCAGCGCCATTGGCTGCCGTTTGGACACCGTTCCCATCGCAGGCCCGCAAGAGGCCAGCCTTGCCGCCTTGGGCGATTTGTTTGCAGGCACGCCCGAAGGTTTGACCGAAGAAAATCTGCAATCGCGCCTGCGCGGCCTGCTGCTGATGGCGCTGTCGAATAAGTTTGGCGAAATGCTGCTGACCACAGGCAATAAATCGGAAATGGCGGTGGGTTACTGCACGATTTATGGCGATATGAACGGTGGGTATAACCCGCTGAAAGACCTGTACAAAACCCGCGTATTTGAAACCTGCCGTTGGCGCAATGCCAATCACCGCGCCTTTATGTTGGCCCCTTCGGGCGTGCTGATCCCGCCATCGGTCATCGACAAGCCGCCCAGTGCCGAATTGCGCGAGAATCAGCGTGATGATGACAGCCTGCCGCCCTACCCCGTTTTGGACGCCATTTTGGATGGGTTGGTTGACCGCGATTGCAGCGCCGCTGACCTTATCGCAAGCGGCTTTGATGCAGCCACTGTCAAACGGATTGAACATCTGCTGTATCTGGCCGAATACAAACGCTATCAATCCCCGCCCGGCACACGCCTGACCGCCCGCGCCTTTGGCACCGATCGGCGCTATCCCATTGTGAACCGCTGGCGCGACGCGCCCTAGGCGGCGCGGCGCAACCCCCTTGCACGTGTTCGGTGCTGCGTAAAGACTGCGGAGATGTCCACTTGAAAGCTAGGCGCAATGGATCGGGCCAAAACCAAACCGCAAGACACTGATATTGAAACCTATCTTGGTCAGGTGCTGCCAGCGCGCCAAGCCGAGGCGCGGCAGTTGGTACAGGTTTTTGGCGAGGTGACGGGCTTTCCTGCGCGCATTTGGGCAGGGCGGATGGTTGGATTTGGGCGGTACGAATACCGCTATGAAACGGGACATTCGGGGCGGGCACTGGCCACGGGCTTTGCACTGGGGCGGGCAGAAATCTCGATTTATATCCTGCCAGGATATACGGATTTCGGCCACATTCTAAAGGATTTAGGCAAACACCGCCTTGGCAAAGCCTGTCTCTATCTGCGCCGCCTGCCCGATGCCAATCCAAATGCCTTGCGCGCCCTTATCCGTGCAGGACTGGATGATTTAGCAACGCACTGGCCGATTTTGTCCGAATAAAGCCGCTATCCTTTCGCGCAAGCGGATCATCGCCCAATATACCGATGCGCCTGCTTGGGCCTTTCCCTGCGCCACAAGGCCAAGTATAGATGCTCGGCCCGCCTCATCCTTGAGTCGCGGGCCGTTGCAGCGCACAAGTTTAGGATCTCGCCCGCATGTCCATCTTATCTGGTATTTTCTCGTCTGACATGGCCATTGACCTTGGGACGGCGAACACGCTGGTCTATGTGCGCGGTAAGGGTATTGTTCTGAACGAGCCGTCCGTTGTGGCCTATCAAGTCAAAGACGGGCGCAAAATGGTTTTGGCCGTTGGCGATGATGCGAAACTGATGCTGGGCCGCACGCCCGGCAGTATCGAGGCGATCCGCCCGATGCGCGACGGCGTTATTGCCGATTTTGACAGTGCCGAAGAAATGATCAAGCATTTCATCCGCAAAGTGCATCGCCGCACCACGCTGTCAAAGCCAAAGATCATTGTCTGCGTGCCCTATGGCGCGACACCCGTGGAAAAGCGCGCTATCCGCCAATCGGTTCTGTCGGCAGGCGCGCGGCGCGCGGGGCTGATCCCCGAACCCATCGCGGCAGCGATTGGTGCAGGTATGCCGATCACGGATCCTACGGGCAACATGGTTGTCGATATTGGCGGCGGCACGACCGAAGTGGCCGTTCTGTCCCTGGGCGATATTGTTTATGCCCGCAGCGCCCGCGTTGGGGGCGACCGTATGGACGAGGCGATTATCAGCTATCTGCGCCGCCAGATGAACCTTTTGGTTGGCGAGGCTACAGCCGAGAGGATTAAGACCACCATCGGCACGGCGCGGATGCCAGATGATGGGCGTGGGCAAACGATGCTTATCCGTGGCCGCGATATTCTAAACGGCGTGCCCAAAGAAATGGAAGTGAACCAAGCGCAAATTGCAGAAGCGCTGGCCGAACCCGTCCAGCAAATTTGCGATGCTGTGATGCAGGCGCTGGAAACCACGCCGCCCGACCTTTCGGCAGATATTGTGGATCGCGGCGTTATGCTGACAGGGGGCGGGGCGCTGCTGGGCGAGCTTGACCTTTCCTTGCGCGAACAGACGGGCCTGTCTATTTCTATTGCCAACGACCCGCTGAGCTGCGTGGCGCTGGGCACAGGCAAAGCACTAGATTTTGAAAAAGAGCTTCGGCACGTTATTGATTACGACAGCTAAGCGCCCATTTTGCGGGTACTAAGCGCGATTTTTCCAAGCAAGGGACTTGCAGGGGCACATGGCACGTAAGCCCGACCGTGATATTGAATTGGCAGGCCCGTTTCGGCTGATCATCGTGGGTGTCACGGTGTTGGCTTTGCTGGCGATGTTCATACTTTGGCGCGTGCAAGGGCCGCGCGCTGAAACCTTTCGCGCCAATGTGACCGACCGTATCGCGCCCGCGCTGCAATGGGTTTCAGCGCCCATCACTTGGGCGGCCAATATGGCGGGCGATTTCCAGTCTTATGCGCGGCTGTACGAGCAGAACCAACAACTGCGCGAAGAATTGCGTCAGATGAAGGCGTGGAAAGAAGCCGCGCTGCAATTGGAGCAACAAAACGCACGTCTGCTGGATTTGAACAACGTCAGGCTAGACCCCAAGTTGACCTATTTGACAGGCGTTGTGCTGGCCGACAGTGGCAGCCCGTTTCGCCAATCGGTGCTGATCAATGCAGGCGCGCGCGATGGCATCCGCGATGGCTGGGCTACCATGGATGGGATCGGGCTTGTAGGGCGCATTGCAGGCGTGGGCGATCAAACTGCGCGGGTGATGCTGCTGACAGATACCAACAGCCGCGTGCCCGTGACCATTCAACCATCGGGCCAAAGGGCGATCTTATCGGGTGACAATTCGGCGCTGCCGCCGCTGGATTTCATCGAAGATCCTAGTGTGATTGCCGCAGGGGATTTGGTGGTATCTTCGGGCGATGGCGGGATTTTTCCTGCGGGGCTTGTGGTGGGCAAAGTGGTGCTGACCGAAGACAAGCGCCTGCGCGTGCGCCTAGAGGCGCAAATGGCGCGTCTCGAGTTTTTGCGCGTTCTGCGCAGCCACGAGCTTGACCCGATCACCAGCACGGGCGGGCTGCTTGCGCTGCCGCCCATCCAAGGCCCGCCCGCCCCCACGGCCGCAGATCTTGGCCCCGCCACCGCCGCCAAGGTCGAGGTCGAGGGCGAAGAAGGGGCGGCGCAATGATAGATCCCGTTGCCTTTGAGTTGTGGCGCGGACGGCTTGGCTTTGCAGCCATCATCACGACGCTGATCTTTATTGCCCTGCTGCCAATGGGCGGCGATGCAGGAAGTCTGCCTGGCCCCGATCTGATGACCTGTTTCGTCTTTGTTTGGATGATGCGCCGCCCCGATTACTTGCCGCTTTGGCTGCTTGCAGGGGCAATGCTTATCGCGGATATTCTGTTAATGCGGCCTTTTGGTCTGTGGGCCGCTTTGGTGGTTTTGGCTGGCGAAATTCTGCGCGCACGCGCCGTTTTGATGCGCGAGTTGAATTTCTTTATGGAATGGGCGGTTGTGTCTGGGTTGATGCTGGCGATGATGGTTGCCTACCGCTTTGGCTTTGCTTTGACGCTGTTGCCGCAAGTCAACCTTGGTGCGGCGTTGGTGCAATGGCTGTGGTCAGTCATCGCCTATCCCGGTGTCGTATTGTTCACAGGTTACGTGCTGGCCCTGCGCAAACCCAGTTTGGGGCAGGTCGATTTCTATGGTCGCAGGTTTTAGGGCAGGTATATGGCGCGCAAACCAAAAACTCAGGCCGAACTCAGCGAAAACGTCAGCCGCCGTACGCTGATGATCTCGGTGGGCATGGGCGCGATGGTGGCCGCTTTGGGTGCGCGGATGCACCGCCTTGGCGTGGCGCAATCGGACGAGTACCGCCTGCTGGCCGAAGAAAACCGCATCAATATTCGCCTAGTGCCCCCCGCGCGCGGCCAATTGTTTGACCGCGGCGGCGTTTTGATTGCTGGTAACGAGCAAAATTACCGCGTGGTCATTACCAAAGAAGACGCAAGTAAGGCGATCGGCGGCGTACAAATGGTGCTCGATCGGTTGTGCCAGATCATTCCAATGACCGATGACGATGTGGCCGAAGCGCTAAAGGCGCTGGAACGCAACAGCCCCTTTGTGCCCATTCCTGTGGCCGAACGGCTGTCTTGGCAAGATTTTTCCGAAGTGGCCATCAACGGCCCAGCCCTGCCAGGGGTAACCCCCGAAGTGGGCCTTTCGCGTCATTATCCGCTGATAGGCGATTTTGTCCATGTGGTGGGTTATGTGGGCCCTGTTTCGGAAAAGGATCTCGAAGGCGTTGAAAAGCCTGACCCGCTGCTGCTGATCCCACGTTTTCAGATCGGCAAAATCGGGGTCGAGCGTTGGCTGGAAAGCGATTTGCGCGGCGGTGCGGGCACGCGGCAGATCGAGGTGAATGCCGTTGGCCGCGTGATGCGCGAATTGTCGCGCGAAGAGGGGATTGCAGGGGCGGATATTACCCTTACGCTGGATGCACGGGTGCAAAACTTTGTCCAAGCGCGCCTTGGCGAAGAAAGCGCGGCCTGCGTCATTATGGATGTACGAACGGGGGATTTGGTGGCGGCGGCCTCGGCGCCCTCGTTTGATCCAAACTTGTTTGTGCGCGGCATTGCCTCGGCCGATTATAAAGTGCTGATCGAAGACGATCATCGCCCTTTGGCCAATAAGGTTGTGCAAGGCACCTATCCGCCTGGATCGACATTCAAAATGGTCACCGCCCTCGCCGCGCTGGCAGATGGGGTGATTGACACCGAAACCCGCGTGAACTGCCCTGGGTATTACGAATCGGGCGGGCGGCGGTTTCACTGCTGGCGCGCAGGCGGGCATGGCAGTGTCGATTTGGAACGCAGCCTTATGGAAAGCTGCGATGTGTATTATTACGATATTGCCCAGCGCGTTGGCATTGATAAAGTCGCCGAAATGGGCCGCCAACTGGGCCTTGGCATTCGTCACGATCTGCCCATGTCCGCCATTGCCGAAGGCAATATGCCCGATAAAGCATGGAAAGAACGGGTGCATAACGCCGATTGGCGCATTGGCGATACGATCAATGCCGCAATTGGCCAAGGCTATGTGCTGACCTCGCCTTTGCAATTGGCAGTGATGACAGCGCGCATTGCAACGGGAAAACAGATCGAGCCACGACTGATCAAGGCGGTGTCTGGCGTTGAAACCCCAATTGCGCCTGCGCCAGACCTAGTGGTGTCGGAGGAAAAACTGGCCGCCGTGCAGCGCGGCATGTTCGCCGTGATGAACGGCGAGACGGGAACCGCGCGCGGCAGCCGTGTGGCCGACGCGGCCATGATCATGTGCGGAAAAACGGGCACCGCGCAGGTGCGCAACATCTCGGCCGCCGAGCGCGAAGCAGGCGTGGTGCGCAACGAAGATTTGCCGTGGAACAGGCGCGACCACGCGCTGTTTGTGGGCTACGCCCCTGCCGAAAACCCGCGCTATGCCGTGGCGGTGGTGGTCGAACATGGCGGCGGCGGGTCAGCGGCGGCCGCGCCTATCGCACGCGATGCCCTTTTGTCGGCGCTTACGGGCGGCATCCCGCCCCTGTCGGCCTACCCTGCCGACCAACGCCCCGCGATTGAGGCGCGGTTTAACGCGTTATCCTTGCGCTTTGACAATCTGGGCGCCCAAGCCCCAACCAAAACCTAAGGCGGCGCGATGACCTTTTTTGAAAACCGCACCGCCACTGCGCCAACAGGCTTGGCAAAGCTTTTGTCTTTTCACTGGCCGCTGGTTTTGGTGATTAGCGCCATCGCCACTTTGGGTTGGCTGATGCTGTATTCCATTGCAGGGGGCGATTTTGCGCGTTGGGCTGAACCGCAAATGAACCGCTATTTCATCGGCCTTGCCGCGATGTTTTGGGTGGGGCTTATGCCGATATGGTTTTGGAACTCAACCGCCTGGCCCGCCTATGCCATTGGCATATTGCTGCTGCTGTTTGTCGAATTTTTCGGGGCGGTCGGCATGGGGGCACAGCGCTGGATCGATTTGGGTTTCATGATGTTGCAACCTTCAGAATTGATGAAGGTTGCGCTGATTATGGCGCTGGCGTCCTTTTATTCCAAACTGGATGATCGGCTGATCTCGCATCCGTTTTGGGTGCTGTTGCCCGTGGTGGCCATCGTTGTGCCGACGGTTTTGGTGCTGATGCAACCCAACCTTGGCACGGCG
>CAMAWZ010000009.1 GCA_945861995.1 Pseudorhodobacter antarcticus | reverse complement strand
ATGTTGACGCCAAGATCGGCGAGATCTTTGATGCGCTCGATGCCAGCCGGCAAGAGGCGATTGTGGTATTTCTATCCGATCACGGCGAAATGCTGGGCCGCAAAGGGCTGTGGTTTAAGATGAATTTCTTCGAGGGCGCTGCGCGCGTGCCCCTTATGATCATGTCGCCCAAGTTGTCCGCTGGGCTGATTGAAACGCCTGTTTCTACATTAGATGTGCTGCCCACGCTGTGCGATTTGGCAGGGGTGATGATGGCCGATATTGCACCTTGGACAGATGGCACCAGCCTTGTGCCGCTGGCCTTGGGCGCTGCGCGTGATTCAGCTGTAGCCATGGAATATGCCGCCGAAGGCACGATCACGCCAATGGTCGCCCTGCGGCAAGGGGCTTGGAAATACGTCCATTGCCTTGCCGACCCAGACCAGTTGTTCGACCTTGCCTCTGATCCAGACGAGGAGGTTAACCTAGCGGGCGATCCCCGCGCGGCCGAGGTTTTGGCGCATTTTCAAAACATGGTGGCAGAGCGCTGGGATTTGCCCGCCTATGACGCCGAAGTCCGCGCCAGCCAAGCCCGCCGCTGGGTGGTGTGCGAAGCGCTGCGATCTGGCGCTTATTACCCGTGGGATTACCAACCCCTGCGCGCGGCAAGCGAGCGATATATGCGCAACCACATGGATTTGAATATTTTAGAAGAAAGCAAACGCTTTCCGCGCGGCGAATAGCGGGGGCGGGTCAACGCTTTAGCTTGGCCTTTTGCGCGTCAACATAGGCGCGCAAAACCGCGTGCATCCGCGTTAAATGCCCCGCGCCTTGGGATTTGAAAAATTCCAAAATGTCAGGGTCAACCCGCATGGATATGGTGGATTTGACAAGGGGGGCTTGCAGCGTGGCGCTGTCCCAAAACCCTTCGGGCATTTCTTCGACTGGCGCATCTGCGCGGGTCGGCACAATTTCGCCGCGCGCGCGCATGGCACGAATATCATCGAGTGAGAAAGTTTTTATATCGGTCAATTTCCCTACTCCCAGCCTTTCGCGCCGAAATCAGCCTTATTTTGTCGCCTCGCAGTGTATAGACCACCACATAGGCAACCCCACCCACATACCACAGCGCAGCAAACCGCACCTCGCCATAATCCGTGCGCCGATCTATGCGCGAGATAAAGAAATCCGCGAAAATCTCGGCAGCTTCGATCAGGTCAACCCCATGCTTGATAAGGTTAGCCTGACGTTTGGTTTCGTCCATTTCGAACAAGGCGGCCTCATCGAGTAAATCATCTTTCATAATGAACCGCCAAATTGGCGTGAAATCAACTCAAGGATGTAAAGTATACACAAAACGTATATACACGTCAACCCCTCACCCCTACCCCCGCTGACGATCCGCAGGATACACCCCCAAAACATTCAGCGACGATGTAAAATACCCCAACTCCTCCAGCGCCCTTGCCACAGGCGCATCTTCGGGGTGGCCTTCGATGTCCGCATAGAACTCGGTAGCGGTGAAACTGCCACCCACCATATAACTTTCCAGCTTGGTCATATTCACGCCATTTGTGGCAAAGCCGCCCAGCGCTTTGTACAGAGCGGCAGGGATGTTGCGCACGCGAAAGGTGAAAGTTGTCATCATTCCATCTGCGCGGCGGGAGTGATCCGCCTGCCGCCCCATCACCAAAAACCGCGTGGTATTGTTTTTCTGATCTTCGATCTGCGGCGCAATCACATCCAGCCCGTAGATCTGCGCGGCAAGTTCGCTTGCCAGCGCGGCGCGGGTCACATCGCCCAATTCTGCCACTTCGCGCGCAGCGCGGGCATTGTCAGACGATACTTTACCCTTGATGCCATGCTGGCGCAAAAACCCCGCGCATTGCGGCAAAATCACCACATGGCCGTGCGCCTCGGTGATCTGATCCAGCTTTGCGCCACGCACGCCTAGCAAATTGACATGAACGCGCACAAACGCCTCGTCCACAATATGCAGCCCCGCCTTTGGCAGCAGCGAATGCACATCCGCCACGCGCCCATAGGTCGAATTTTCCACGGCCAGCATCGACAAATCGGCCCCGCCTGCCTGCGTGACCTCGATCACTTCTTCAAAGGTTGCGCAGGGCAGCGGCGTAAAATCGGGCCGCGCCTGTACGCAAGCCTGATGCGAATAGGCCCCCATTTCCCCCTGAAACGCGATTTTGCCTGCCATTTCATTCAACTCCGCCAGAAAAACCCATCAAAGGGTCAATTGGTCGCGCTACTACACCTTGAATTGCTATGGGGGAAGCGGGTAGGTACAGGCAAACTTGAATAAGCCGCGTCTGTGGCTGTGCTGGCGATAAGGAAAGCAAGACATGTTCGATTCGATGACCCTAACCAAAGTGACTGCATCGGTATGCGGGGCACTGTTGTTCTTTCTGGTGGGCGGATGGGCGGCTGATGCGCTATATTCCAGCCACGCTGGCGGGCATGGCGACGAGATGGCGCAGGCCTACACCATCGACACGGGCGCTGAAGAAACAACCGAAGTCGCTGAAGAAGGCCCAGATTTTGCAGTTGTTCTTGCCTCGGCCGACGCTGGCGCGGGCGAGAAAGTTTTTGGCAAATGCAAAGCCTGCCACAAACTGGATGGCAGCGATGGCACTGGCCCGCATTTGAACGGCATTGTTGACAAGGCAAAAGCCGCTTCGGCCGGGTTTGCCTACTCTGACGCCGCACTTGCTGTTGCAGATCAGGTTTGGACAGCCGAAAATCTGAACGGCTTTTTGGAAAATCCAAAAGGCTATATGCCTGGCACGAAAATGTCTTTTGCAGGCCTGCCAAAGGTGGAAGATCGTGCAAACTTGATCGCCTATTTGGCGACTGTGCAGTAAGGCTTCCGAAAGTTTTCTCAAAAGGCCGCGCCACAGGTGCGGCCTTTTGCATTTGCGCCCCGCTCACGCAAAAGTGCCCCCAATTTTGCCTTGTGGCACGCCCCTTTTCCGATTTATGCTTTGCCCTTAATAAAGCGGCGGCGCCCCGAAAATTCCCAAACGCGCGCCCGCACATAACAGGAGGCCAAACGCATGACAGCTAAAGTGCAATCTTTGCCGAACCCCTATCACCGTATGGCCCTTGCCACAGGTGCGGCGCTGATCGCCTGCGCGCTGCTGGCCGCAGGGCAGGCCCGCGCGCAAGACACCATCATCGCGCATGGCATTTCCACCTTTGGTAATTTGAACCTGCCCGCAGATTATGCCAACCTTCCCTATGTCAACCCAAACGCCCCCAAGGGTGGCGAGATTTCGATTGCCGCTCTCGGCACCTTTGACAGCCTGAACCCCTATTCGGTGAAAGGCACGGCCAGCGGATTGGGCGCGGTGTTTTACGAATCTATCCTGACAGGCACGGCCGATGAAATTGGCGCGGCCTATTGCCTGCTGTGCGAGACGATGGAATACCCCGCCGACCGATCCTTTGTGATTTTCAACCTTCGCAAAGATGTGAAATTTTCCGACGGCAGCCCAATGACCGCCGCAGATGTGGTGTTTTCTTACGAGCTGTTCCGCGACAAAGGCATTGCCGAATTCCGCACTGTGGCCAATGAAAAATTCCAATCGGTCGAGGCGATTGACGATCACACCGTCAAATTCACCTTCACCCCCGGCACGGCCATGCGCGATATGCCTGCCACTGCGGGCGGGCTGACAATTATATCGAAAGCTGACTACACGGCCAACAACCGCGATCTCGAGGAAAGCAGCCTAGAGCCGATGCTTGGCACGGGTGCCTATGTGTTGGACAGCCTGCGCGCGGGCCAACAAATTATCCTAAAGCGCAATCCAGATTATTGGGGTGCGGCCCACCCAATGATGATTGGCCGCAGTAATTTTGACCGCATCCGCGTGGAATATTTCGGTGATACCAATGCCGCGTTCGAGGGGTTCAAATCGGGCGTCTTCACATTCCAAAACGAATCCTCGTCCAAACAATGGGCAACCGCCTATGATTTTGATAATCTGAAAAGCGGCGCGGTGATAAAGGCCGAACTGCCCAACGGGTCTATCGCCAGCACGCAAAGCTTTATCTTCAACCTGCGCCGCGACAAATTCCAAGACATCCGCGTGCGCCAAGCGATTGGCCTGATGTTCAATTTCGAAAGGTCGAACCAGACGCTGTTCTATGATCTGTATGCGCGCGTGCCGTCGTTCTTTGCCAATACCGCGATGGAGGCGAAAGGCGCGCCAACCCCCGAAGAAATCGCCCTTTTGCAACCGATCGTGGGTGAAGGCTTGCTCGATGCCAGCATCCTAACGGCCGATGCCGTGCTGCCCCCCGTGTCGGGCGTGGAGGCGAACCTAGACCGCACCAACCTGCGCGCGGCTTCCGCTCTGCTGGACGAAGCGGGCTGGCCTGCAGGCGCAGACGGAATGCGGGCGAATGCGGCGGGCGAAAAGCTGACAGTCGAGTTTCTAAACGCCAGCCCCGCGTTTGAGCGTATCATTTCGCCCTATGTCGAAAACCTGCGCGCGCTGGGGGTGGATGCGGTGCTGACCACGGTTGACCCCGCCCAATTCAGCCAGCGCGTCGATCCGCCTGCGTTTGACTTTGATATGATCACGGCCAACCCTGTGAATGGCTATGAGCCTGGCGCAGAAATGCAGCAGGGCTATGCCTCAGCCACCAAAGACAATTCCACCCGCAACCGCATGGGGCTGGCGAACCCCGCCGTCGATAAACTGCTAAACGCCATCGATGCGGCGGATACCCGCGAAGCGCTGGACATCGCGGCCCGCACCCTAGACCGCGTGCTGCGCACCACCGCCTTCAACGTGCCGCAGTGGTACAAAGATGTGCATACCGTGGCCTATTATGACCAATACGGGTTTCCAAACCCACTGCCGCCCTATGATTTGGGTAACCTTGATTTCTGGTGGTTCGATCAGGCCAAGGCAGACAAGCTAAAGGCAGACGGCGTTCTGAAATAGCATGATTTCCTATATCCTGCGCCGATTGATCCTGGTGATCCCGACATTGTTCGGGATCATGCTGATAAATTTCGCGCTGACCCAGTTGGTGCCTGGCGGGCCGATTGACCAGATCGAGGCGCGGCTGGAAGGCGAGGGCGACGCGATGGAGGCCGTGCGCGGCAGCGGCGACCCCACCAGCGAGGGCGAGGCGGGCGGCACCTATGTGGGCGCGCGCGGATTGCCGCCTGAATTTCTAGCCAAGCTAGAGGTCGAGTTTGGTTTTGCCCGTTTCATCTGCCCCGACGGATATAACGGAACACTTGTTCAGCAAGCGCAGGATTGCGAAAAGGAAGCAATCCCAACGGTCGAGCGTTTTTTCATTATGATGGGGAAATTCCTGCGTTTTGACTTTGGCGAAAGCTATTTCCGCAGCGCATCGGTGATGGAATTGATTATCGAAAAACTGCCCGTGTCCATCACCCTTGGCCTGTGGTCAACGCTGCTGGCCTATATCATTTCCATACCCTTAGGCATTCGCAAAGCCGTGCGCGATGGGTCAAGGTTTGACAGTTGGACAAGCGGCATCATCATCGCGGCCTATGCCATTCCCAGCCTGCTGGTTGCGGTAATGCTGCTGGTGCTGTTTGCAGGCGGGTCTTATTGGCAAATCTTCCCCCTACGCGGGCTGACAAGCAGCAATTGGGCGGAACTTTCCCCCATTGGTAAGGCGCTGGATTACCTGTGGCACATCGCCCTGCCCGTCACCGCCAGCACCATCGCCAGCTTCGCCACGCTGACGCTTTTGACCAAAAACAGCTTTCTGGACGAGGTGAAAAAGCAATATGTCATGACCGCCCGCGCCAAGGGCCTGCCCGAACGGCGGGTGCTTTATGGACATGTGTTCAGAAATGCGATGCTGATTGTGATCGCGGGCTTTCCTGCCCTGTTTATTTCTGTGTTTTTCGGCGGCAGTCTGATTATTGAAACCATCTTTTCCCTCGATGGTCTTGGCCAGCTTGGCTATCGCTCGGCTGTCGAACGTGATTATCCCGTGATTTTTGGCACGCTGTTTGCCTTTGGCCTGATCGGCCTTGTGGTGGGGATTATTTCCGATCTGATGTATGTCTGGGTCGATCCCCGCATCGATTTTGATCGGAGGGGATGATGCGGTTATCCCCCCTAAATGCCCGCCGATGGCGCAATTTTCGTGCCAACAAACGCGCCTATTGGTCGCTGGTTTTGTTTTCAATCCTGTTCGGCCTATCACTGTTTGCCGAGGTTCTGGCCAATGACAAACCCCTATTGGTGCAGTATCGCGGCGAATGGCGGATGCCGTTTCTGACCTTTTATTCAGAAAAAGATTTCGGCGGCGATTTTCAAACCGAAGCCAATTACAAATCGCCCGAGGTGGAATGCCTAATCCGTTCGGGCGGGCTTGTGCAGTGTTTCGATGACCCGAAAGGGATGATCACTGCGATTCAAGACGGCACATTTGATGCCAGCACCGAAGGGTTTGAACAGGGCCGCATTTTGTGGGCACCTATCCCCTATTCCTATAACACAATCAATAACCTACAGGGCAAAGCTGCCCCGTCCGCCCCCGATGAAAACCACCTTCTTGGCACCGATGATACCGCCCGCGATGTGCTGGCGCGGGTGATTTACGGCTTTCGCCTGTCAGTCGGCTTTGCGCTGATCGTCACGGCGCTGACATCTGTCATTGGCGTTGCCGCAGGGGCGGTGCAGGGCTATTTCGGTGGCTGGGTTGATCTGATTTTTCAACGATTCTTGGAGATTTGGAGCGGGACACCATCGCTGTACGTGATCATCATCGTCTTTTCGGTGTGGAGCCGCAGTTTCTGGATACTCGTCGCGCTTATGGTTGCCTTTGGCTGGACATCGCTGATCGGCGTGGTGCGCGCCGAGTTCCTGCGTGCGCGCAATTTTGAATATGTCCGCGCGGCCAAGGCGCTTGGCGTGTCTGATGCCAAAATCATGTTCCGCCATGTGCTGCCCAACGCAATGGTTGCCACGCTGACCATGCTGCCCTTTATCGTATCGGGCACGATCGGATCACTCGCCGCGCTTGACTATCTGGGCTACGGCCTGCCCGCCAACCTGCCCAGCCTTGGGCAGCTTTCGCGCCAAGCGCAGCAGAATTTGCAACCGCCTTCTTTGGCCTTTACCGCGTTTTTCACCTTTACCATCATGCTTTCTTTACTGGTGTTCATATTCGAAGGCGTGCGCGATGCATTCGATCCGCGAAAGACCTTTTCATGACCCTTTTGCAGGTATCTGACCTATCGATCAGTTTCGCCCAAGAGGGGCGCCTGCAGCCTGCCGTGCAGGGCGTATCCTTTCATTTGGAGCGCGGCGAGACGCTTGCCATTGTGGGCGAATCTGGCAGCGGTAAATCCGTGACCGCCCTGTCCACTGTTGGCCTTTTGGGCGACAACGCCCGCGTGACGGGTTCGGTGCGCTATAATGGCGCGGAAATGGTAGGGGCAGACGAGAAAGCCCTGCAACGCCTGCGCGGCAATGACATCAGCTTTATCTTTCAAGAGCCGATGACCTCGCTGAACCCGCTGCACACGATCCAAAAGCAAATCGGCGAAAGTCTGGCGCTGCATCAAGGCCTGACGGGGGACGCCGCCCGCGCCCGCACGATTGATCTGCTGAACAAGGTTGGCATTCGCGATGCCGAAAGCCGCTTGCCTGCCTATCCGCACCAATTATCGGGCGGGCAGCGCCAACGCGTGATGATCGCCATGGCGTTGGCCAATGGCCCAGACCTTTTGATTGCGGACGAGCCGACAACCGCGCTGGATGTGACCATTCAGGCGCAAATCTTGGATCTTTTGGGCGATTTGAAACGCAGCGAAAAGTTATCGATGCTGTTCATCACGCATGATCTGAACATCGTGCGCCGTATTGCTGACCGCGTTTGCGTGATGCAAGGCGGGCAGGTTATTGAAATCGGCGAAACCGCAAAGGTTTTTGCCGCGCCGCAGCATCCTTATACGCAAAAACTGCTGGCCGCCGCCGCGAAAGGCACCCCGCCGCCCGTTGCGAAGGGGGCCGAAACCGTGTTGCAGGTGGAAAATCTGCGCATATGGTTCCCCCTTCAAACGGGCCTTCTGCGCCGCGTCACGGGCCATGTACGGGCCGTGAATGACGCAAACCTAACCCTGCGCGCGGGGGAAACCCTGGGCGTTGTGGGCGAATCGGGCAGTGGCAAAACCACCCTTGCCTTGGCCATTTTGCGGCTGGTGCAGGCGAGGGGCAAAGTGCTATTTTTGGGGCGCGATCTGCTGCCCTTACCACCGCGCCAAATGCGTCCGCACCGGCGCGATATGCAGATCGTTTTTCAAGACCCGTTTGGCAGCCTGTCCCCGCGCATGACTGCGGGGCAGATAATTGCCGAAGGGCTTGGCGTGCATGGCACAGGGGGGGCAGACCCGCAGCAGTTGGTCGCCCAGATCATGGCCGATGTGGGCCTAGACCCAGCGATGTCCGTGCGCTATCCGCATGAATTTTCGGGTGGCCAGCGCCAACGCATTGCCATCGCCCGCGCCATGATTCTGCGCCCCAAACTGGTGGTGCTGGACGAGCCGACCTCTGCGCTGGATATGACGGTACAAGTCCAGATCGTAGATCTGCTGCGCGAGTTGCAGCGCAAATGGGGGCTGGCCTATATTTTTGTCAGCCATGATCTGCGGGTCATTCGCGCCATGTCGCATCAGGTTATGGTGATGCGAGAGGGCGACATTATCGAAAGCGGTTCTACCGAAGCGGTTTTCGCCGCCCCAAAAACCGACTATACTCGCGCGCTGATGCAGGCGGCCTTTGGAGATACGCGTTGAAGATTTTGTTTGTTCACCAGAACTTTCCTGGTCAGTTTCTGCACCTTGCCCAAGAAATGCAAAAGCGCGGACATGATGTCATGGCCCTGACGGATGTCGCAAACAGTCGGAAGATTTCGATCCCACATATGAAATACACGTTCAAAGCGCAGACGGTGGATGCAGGCCAGACGCGGCTTGGGCGCAATTATACTGTGATGTCCGACCGCGCCGTTATTGTGGCCCGCGCCGCCGTCAGCCTGCGCGATGACCAAGGGTATACACCAGATGTGATTTTTGCCCATTCAGGCTGGGGCGAAAGCCTGTTTTTGAAAGAGGTTTGGCCAAAGGCCAAATTGATCGTTTACGCCGAATTTTACTATCGCGGCGATGGGGCGGATATTGGTTTTGACCCAGAATTTTCGCAGCGCAGCTTTGATCAGGTGATGATCGCGCAGGGTCGCGCGGCGTATTTGACGCAGTCGATCGTCCATGCAGATGCGGCGCTTTCCCCTACCCATTTTCAGGCGGATACCCACCCAGACCTGTTGCGCCAGCGCATCACAGTCATTCATGATGGGGTGGATACGGGCGTTCTTGCCCCCAACCCCGATGCCAGATTTGAATTGCCAAATGGCAAAAGCGTCGGGGTCGGGGACGAGGTTTTAACCTTTGTGAACCGCAATTTAGAGCCGTATCGCGGCTATCATATCTTTATGCGCGCCCTGCCCGAAGTGATGCGCGCCCGCCCGAATGCCGAGGTCATCGTGATTGGCGGCGATGAAGTTTCCTACGGCCAGCCCGCCCCCGATGGTAAGAAGTGGAAAGATATTTTTCTGGACGAGGTGAAGGATCAGCTTGACCTATCGCGCGTTCATTTCATGGGGAAAATCCCCTACCCCAATTTTGTGAACCTGCTGCATGTCAGCCGCGCGCACGCCTATCTGACCTATCCTTTCGTTTTAAGTTGGTCGTCAATCGAAGCGATGGCCGCTGGCTGCCATATCGTTGCCTCTAACACAGCCCCTGTGCGCGAGGCGATGACCCACGGCAAAACTGCGACCATGGTTGATTTCTTTGATGTCGCTGGGTGGTCAAAGACACTGATCGCGGCGCTTGAAAGCCCCGAAAAGTATCAGCCCCTGCGCGATGCAGCCCGCGCCCGTGCTGTTGCCCGTTATGATCTGCGCAGTTATTGCCTGCCGCAAATGATTGCCTTTGTCGAAAGTTTCGAACCGCAAGTCGCCGCGTAATTGACAGGAGCCGCCATGAACCCCCTTCTGACATCGTGGAATGGCCCTTTTGGCCTGCCCCCTTTTGATGCGATTGACGATGCCCATTTCGCCCCCGCCTTCGAGGTTGGCTTGGCCGAGGCGCGCGCCGCAATCGCCGCCATTGCCGAAAGTCTGGATGCGCCCACATTTGCCAATACAATCGAGGGGTTGGAGTTGGCCGAAGCCACGCTCGACCGCGTATCTGGGATGTTCTACAACCTTGCCAGCGCCGATAGCACGGATGCGCGCGAGGCGTTGCAGCGCGATCTGGCCCCAAAACTTTCGGCCTTCGCATCCGAAGTCACCAACAACAAGGCGCTGTTTGCCCGCATTGAAACCCTGTGGGCCGCGCAGGGTGATCTGGGCCTGAACCCCGAACAGGCGCGCGTGTTGCATCTGTATCATCAAATGTTCATCCGATCTGGCGCGCAGCTTTCGGGCGATGCCGCCGACCAATTGACAGGTATCAAATCGCGTTTGGCGGTTTTGGGTACCCAGTTTGCGCAGAACGTTCTGGCTGAAGAGCGCAACTGGTCAATGCCCCTGACGGACAGCACGGGACTGCCCGATTATCTGATCGATGCCGCGCAGGCGGCAGGGCAGGCAATGGGCGCGGGTGGCCCTGTCATCACGCTGAACCGATCTTTGATTGTGCCGTTTTTGGAATATTGCCCAGACCGCGCCCAGCGCAAGGCGGCCTTTACCGCGTGGACACTGCGCGGCGCGAATGGAGGGGCCCATGACAACCGCGCCATTGCCGCGCAAATGCTTGGCCTGCGCTATCAGCGCGCCCGCGCCTTGGGTTATGCCAGCTTTGCCGATTATAAACTCGCCCCCGAAATGGCCAAAACCCCCGCCCGTGTACGCGATTTGTTGATGGCGGTTTGGGCGCCGGCGCGCGCCAAGGCGCTGGCCGATGCCGCAGTGTTGGAAGAAATGCTGCACAAGGACGGCGCACATGGCCCGCTAGAGCCGTGGGATTGGCGATACTATTCCCGCATCCGCAAAGCACAAATGCATGATCTGGACGAAGCGGCGCTGAAATCCTACTTCTCACTAGATGCGATGCTGGCAGCCCAGTTTGATTGCGCCACGCGCCTGTTTGGGCTGGAATTTGCCCCGCTGGATATTCCCATGTATCACCCCGATGCCCGCGCGTGGGACGTCACCCGCAACGGGCAGCACATCGCCGTCTTCATTGGCGATTACTTTGCGCGGCCATCTAAACGGTCGGGCGCGTGGTGTTCGGCGCTGCGATCCCAGCGCAAATTGGGCGGCGGTCAGCGCCCCGTGGTGATCAACGTGTGCAACTTTGCCAAAGGCGCGCCTGCCCTGCTGTCGCATGACGATGCCCGCACACTGTTTCACGAATTCGGCCATGCGCTGCATCAGATGCTGTCGAATGTGACCTATGGCTTTATCTCGGGCACATCAGTGGCGCGCGATTTTGTCGAACTGCCATCTCAGCTGTATGAACACTGGCTGGACGTGCCCGAAGTTTTGGAAAAACACGCGCGCCATGTCGAGACAGGGCAGCCGATGCCGCGCGATATGCTGGATCGGTTGCTGGGTGCGGGTACTTACGACCAAGGCTTTGCCACGGTCGAATTCATCGCCTCTGCCATGGTTGATTTGGCTTTCCACGAAGGCGATGCGCCCGCCGATCCGATGCAATTGCAGGCAGAAGTGCTGGACAGCCTTGGGATGCCGCGCGCGATTGTCATGCGCCACGCCACCCCGCATTTCGCCCATGTCTTTACAGGCGACGGATATTCCAGCGGCTATTACAGCTAGAGGTGGTCAGAGGTGATGGACGCCGATGCCTTCGCCGCCTTTGAAGAAGCCGGCGATGCGTTCGATCCCGCGACAGCGGCGCGCCTTGAAAAGTTTATCCTTTCCGCCGGCGGCAGCGAAGAGGCAGATGTGCTTTACACCAAATTTCGCGGCAAAATGCCTGGGGTGGAGGCGCTGCTCAAAGGGCGCGGGTTGCTGGTGGCATGATGCAGCGCGCGATGATCACCGATGTCGCGGATTATTTCCGCGATGGCTGCGGGCGCTGCGACCGCTTTGCCACGCCGGATTGTTCGGCCAGATTTTGGGCACAGGGTCTGGCCGAATTGCGTGCCCTAAGCCTTGCTGTCGGACTGACCGAAACCGCAAAATGGGGCCATCCCACCTATATGTTCGCAGGCCGAAAAATCGCGATTTTTGGCGCGCGCCGCGGTGATATGCGGCTGACCTTTTTCAACGCCGCCCTGCTGCGCGACCCTGAAGGGGTTTTGGAAAAGCAGGGGCCAAACACACAGACCCCCGATATGATCTGCTTTCGCAGCAGTTCCGAAGTGGCCGAAAAAGCGCCCATCATCACCGCCTATCTGACCGAGGCGATGGGGTATGCCTCGGCAGGCATTTTGCCCAAAAAGACCCCTCGCGAGGTGGAAATGCCGCCCGAACTGATTGAGGCGTTGGATTTTGATCCAGACCTTGCCGAAGCCTTTGCTGCCCTGACCCCGGGGCGGCAAAAATCTTGGGCCTTTCATTTGAACACCACCCAAAACCCCGCCACGCGGTTTGCCCGCATCGCGCGCGCGCGCGGAAAGATTCTGGCGGGCAAGGGCGCGCTAGAGCGGTAAAAGGGGGCCAGCCCCCTCGCTGCGCTCACCCCCGAGGTATTTTGGCCAACGTGAAAGCGCTTTCATTTTGGCTTAAATACCTTCGCCGAAGGCGTAACTGCCTAACGCATCTGGCTGGGCGGTTTTGAATAACGGCGCTGGAACGCACGAGACAGCGCCGAGGCAGATGAAAACCCGCAGCGCAGCGCCACTTCGGCCAAGGGGTGGCGCGTGTCGGTCACCATCCGCTTGGCCGCTTGCAAACGCAAAGATTGACCATAGGCAGCGGGGCTAACACCCAAACTTTGTTGGAAAAGTTGCTGAAGCCTGCGGGCGGTCAGCCCGCAGTGGCGGGCGATTTCGGCGGCAGGTTCTGGGCTGTCCAGCCGCGCCTCCATCCGCGCGATGGCACTGGCCACGCGAGGGTCTAACCGCAGGTCTGGATGCGGGTGAGCGGCGGTTTGGGCCACTTGCGGCTCGCCCCCCGCGCGGGCAGATGTGATAAAACTGGCCGCCACTTGCAGCGCCAAGGCCGCGCCCTGGCGCGCGCCGATCAGATGCAGCATCAGATCGGCGGCAGGGGCCGCGCCGCCTGCGGTAAAGCGGTTGCGATCAATCACGAAGCGGTCAGGGACAACTTCGGTTTCGGGATGGGCAGCGGCGAAATCTTCGGCATCTTCCCAATGCACGGTGGCGCGGTAGCCCCCCAGCAGCCCCGCCCGCGCCAGCACCCATGCACCTGCATCAATCCCGCCCACGGCGGAAAAACGCGGCCCCATGCGTGACAAATCGCGGATCACATCGCGCCCCGCCCCCTGCCACTGTGCAAATCCCGCAATCACCACCAGCGCATCGGCTCCTTTGGCCTGCGCCAGCCCACCGTGGCTGGGCAATTCAATACCGCAGGTCAGCGGCACGGCAGCCCCTTCGGGCGAGACGATCCGCCAGCGATAGGCTTCGCGCCCCAAATGGCGATTGGCCGCGCGCATCGGATCAAGCGTCGAGGCGACCTCGAGGATCGACGATTGCGGCAACACCAAAATCGCCAACGTCAGGGGCGCAGTTGTCGGGGTGAAAATTGTTTCGCTTTTTGTCATATCTGTTTCGTAAACGGGCAAGCATGGCCCTGCAAGCGGCTTATGGTGGGGGCAATAGGTTAGGGAGAATGCCATGCCACTTGCGATGAACCGCGATGTTTTTATCACCTGCGCCGTCACAGGGTCTGGCGGCACACAAGACCGCAGCCCGCACGTGCCGCGCAGCCCTGCACAAATTGCAGCTTCCGCCATTGATGCCGCCAAAGCAGGGGCTGCCGTGGTGCATTGCCATGTGCGCGACCCCGAAACAGGCAAACCCAGCCGCGATTTGGCGCTGTACCGCGAAGTGACCGAGCGTATTCGCGATAGCGGCACAGATGTGGTGCTGAACCTGACCGCTGGCATGGGCGGCGATATGCTGTTTGACGGCACCGAAGCGATGAACCGCATGTCGGCCAAATCGGATATGGCGGGGGCAACCGAACGAGTGGCCCATGTTGTAGAATGCCGCCCCGAAATTTGCACCCTTGATTGCGGCACAATGAATTTCAACGAGGCCGATTATGTGATGGTCAACACGCCGGGCCTTCTGCGCGATATGGCTGCGCGCATGGTGGCATCTGGCGCGCGCATTGAAATTGAGGCCTTTGATACGGGCCATCTTTGGCTTGCCAAACAACTGGCAACCGAAGGCATCATCCCCGACCCGGTTCTGGTGCAACTGTGCATGGGCGTGCCATGGGGCGCGCCTGATGATCTGAACACCTTTATGGCCATGGTCAACAACGTGCCCAATCATTGGCATTGGAGCGCCTTTGCCATTGGTCGCAACCAAATGCCCTATGTGGCGGCAGCGGTTTTGGCGGGCGGCAACGTGCGCGTCGGGCTGGAAGATAACCTTTGGCTGGACAAAGGCGTTTTGGCCACCAATGCGCAATTGGTCGAACGGGCGGTTAGCATTATCTCGAACCTAGGCGCGCGCGTGATCACACCCGCTGAGGTGCGCGCCAAGCTGAAACTGGAAAAGCGGGCACCATTGCCGAGGTAAATGATGACCCTGAAATCCCTTACCCTTGCTGCCCTGCTGGCGCTGCCATTGGCTGCGCAGGCCGAGGTGCGTGATGCGTCGGTCGCTATGCAAGTGGCCCCTGCCGTTGATCTGAACCGCTATTTGGGAACATGGTACGAAATCGCCCGCTTTCCCAATAAATTCGAACGCGGCTGCACAAATGTTACCGCCACGTATGCCATGCGGGACGACGGCGATATTAGCGTCGCCAACGCCTGCACCAAAGGCGGCACAACCGAAGTGATCGAAGGCAAAGCTTGGGTGGTGGACACTGCCAAGCTGAAGGTCACTTTCGTGCCGTGGCTGGGCAATATAGCCGCAGGGGATTACTGGATTTTGGATTTGAAATCCAACTATTCCATGGCCGTCGTAGGTGCGCCAAAGGGCGATTTTGGATGGATTTTGGCGCGCAAGCCAACCCTTTCAAACGCGGATACCGACCGCGCGTTGGGCGTTTTTGCGGCGAATGGATATGACACAACCCAACTGGAATGGGTTCAGCACTAGGCGCCTAATTGGGCGCAGGATAAGGGGCAGGATATGGCACGTAAGGCAGCAATCATTGGCGGCGGGGTAATCGGCGGCGGTTGGGCGGCGCGGTTTTTGCTGAACGGTTGGGATGTGGGCGTGTTCGACCCCGACCCAGAAGCCGAACGCAAAATTGCCGCCGTTATGGCCAATGCCAGTCTTGCCCTGCCCGCCCTGTCTGACGTGCCCATGCCGTCCGAGGGCAGCCTAACCTTTCATGGCACCATTGGCGAGGCTGTCGAGGGCGCGGAATATGTGCAAGAATCCGTGTCCGAACGGATCGAATTGAAACAGCGCGTCTATGCCCAGTTGCAACAGGCCAATCCAGATGTGCTGATCGGATCTTCGACCTCTGGCTTTAAGGCCACAGATTTGCAGGCAGGCGCGCCAAACCCTGCCAATATCATCGTGGCCCACCCGTTCAACCCTGTGTACCTTTTGCCCCTGTCTGAAATATCAGGCAGCCCTGCAAACCCAACCGAGGTGGTCGAACGTACTGTGCAAATCATGAAAGACATCGGCATGTTCCCGCTGGTGATCCGCCATGAAATCGACGCCTTTATCGGCAACCGCTTTTTGGAAGCTGTCTGGCGCGAAGCCTTGTGGATGCTGAAAGACGGCATTGCCACCACCACCGAAATCGACGAAGCCATCCGCATGGGATTTGGCCTGCGCTGGGGGCAAATGGGCCTGTTTGAAACCTACCGCATCGCGGGCGGCGAGGCGGGGATGCGGCATTTCATGGCGCAGTTTGGCCCCACCCTAAAATGGCCGTGGTCAAAACTGATGGACGTGCCCGAATTTAACGAAGAATTGGTTGATCTGGTCGCTGGCCAATCCGACGCGCAATCGGGCATGTATACGATCCGCGAATTGTAACGTATCCGCGATCAAAACCTAGTGGGCTTTCTGCGCACTTTGAAAGACCGCAACTGGGGTGCAGGCAAGGTTCTGCGCGACCATGACGCCGCCCGCGCCGCCACGTTTCATGCGCAAACAGACATGGGGCCAAAATCCGAACCCTTGGTCATGGCCCATTTGCAAGTGCTGCCGGCGTGGATCGACTATAACGGCCATATGACCGAAAGCCGCTATTTGTTTGCCAATTCCGAAGCGGTGGACAACTTTCTGCGGTTGATCGGCGCGGGGATGGACTATGTGGGGGGCGGCAACAGCTATTACACCGCCGAAACCCATATCCGCCATTTGGGCGAGGCGAAATTGGGCGACCGCCTGACCTGCACACTGCAAATCCTGTCGGCAGATGAAAAGCGCATCCGCATATTTGTGCGCATCATGCGCGGCGACGATCTGGTCGCGACCGTCGAACAGATGTGCCTGCACGTAGATATGGGGCTCGGCAAAACCTGCCCCGCCGCGCCGCAGGTTTTGGAACGGCTGATGCCATTGGTCGCCGCCCATGCAGGCCTGCCCGCGCCTGATGGCGCTGGCCGCGCCGTTGGGCAAAAGACATGAAATCAGTCCTGATCACTGCAGGCGCGAATGGCATTGGCGCGGTGATGGCAGATGCCTTTGCTGCGGCTGGTTACCGCGTTTGGGTGACAGATGTTGATGCCGCCGCCGTGGCCGCCAGCCCCCACCGCGCCAGCCTTGCCGATGTGCGAGACGAGGGCCAAATGCACGCGCTGGCCGCCGAAATCGGTGCCGAATGGGGCACTCTGGACGTGGTCTGCGCCAATGCAGGGATCAAAGGGCCAACCGCCAGCATCGCCGAAATGCCATTGGACGGCTGGCGTGATTGTCTTGCGGTGAACCTTGATGGCGCGTTTCTCACCGCCAAACACTCCATCCCGCTGCTGCAACGCGGGGCTTGCGTTTTGTTCACGTCGTCCACCGCAGGCATCTACGGCTTTCCCTATCGCAGCCCCTATGCTGCGGCGAAATGGGCGGTGATCGGGCTGATGAAAACCCTTGCCATGGAACTGGGCGCGCAAGGTATCCGCGCCAATGCCATTCTGCCAGGCTCGGTCAACGGCCCCCGCATCGACCGCGTTTTTGCCGACGAGGCTGCCGCCAAAGGCATGAGCCCGCAAGCCGTGCGCGCAGGATACGAGGCGGGCACTGCCCTGCGCAGCCTAGTGGATGCGCAGGATGTGGCCAATATGGCCGTGTTCCTTGCCTCGGATGGCGGGCGGCTGATTTCGGGCCAAACGATCACCATCGACGGATTTACCATCAACCCAGACCCACAGGTATGATATGCATTTTGGCCTGACCGAAGAACAGCAAATGATCGTGGATACCACCCGCGCCTTTGTAGAAGCGGAAATTTATCCGCACGAAGCGCTTGTGGAACGCACAAACCATCTGCCGATGGAAATCGTGCGCGATGTCCAGAAAAAAGCCATGGAAGCAGGGCTTTACGCCGCAAATATGCCTGCCGAGGTGGGCGGTGCGGGGCTGGATACGATGGCATGGCTGCTGTATGAAAAGGAACTGGGCCGCGCCAATTACGCCCTGCATTGGACATGCGTCGCGCGCCCTTCTAACATTCTGTTGGCAGGTAACGAGGCGCAGCGCGAGCGGTATTTGATGCCCTGCATTCGCGGCGAGACATGGGATTGTTTGGCGATGACCGAACCTGGCGCAGGGTCTGATCTGCGCGGCATGAAGGCATCTGCCCGCCAAGACGGGGGCGATTTTGTTCTGAACGGCACCAAGCATTTCATCAGCCACGCCGATATAGCAGGCTTTACCATCGCCTTTATGGCCACGGGCGAGGAAGACACCCCGCGCGGCCCCAAAAAACTAATCACCGCCTTTTTCGTCGATAAGGGCACAAAAGGATTTTCTGTGCGCGAGGGGTATAAGAACGTCTCGCATCGCGGCTATACCAACTGCATCTTGGAATTTGACGATTGCCGCATCCCCGCCGAAAATGTGCTGGGCGAGGTGCATAAAGGGTTCGAAGTTGCAGGCAAATGGCTTGGGGCTACGCGCCTGCAAGTTGCCTCGACCTGCCTTGGCCGCGCCGACCGCGCGCTGGCGCTGGCGATTTCCTATGCCGCCGAGCGCAAGCAATTCGGCCAACAGATAGGTAAGTTTCAGGGCGTATCATTCAAACTGGCAGATATGGCGATGGAACTGAAAGCCGCCGATCTGCTCACGCGCGAGGCGGCCTGGAAATATGACGCAGGCACTGTGACCGATGGCGATATGGCAATGGCCAAACTAAAGGCCAGCGAAGTGCTGGCCATGATCGCGGACGAGGCTATTCAAATTCATGGCGGCATGGGGCTGATGGATGATCTGCCGCTGGAACGTATCTGGCGCGATGCGCGGGTCGAGCGTATCTGGGAAGGCACATCCGAAATTCAGCGCCACATCATCAGCCGCGAATTGTTGCGCAACGTCGGCGGTTAGTGCAGAGCGGTTAGGGGGGCTTCCGCCCCCCTCGCTTCGCTCACCCCCCGAGGATATTTGTGAAAAGAAGAAACGAAATGTTAACCTTAATGGGCGATAAAGATTTCACGGTACAGGCTGGGAAGCCGATGACCGTAAAAGGAGAAGCGGCCCTGCCCCGTGGAAATGGGGCGGGGTTTGCGCCAGCGCGCTTCTTCTTTTTGCAAATATCCTCGGGGGGTGAGCGAAGCGAGGGGGGCGCGAGCGCCCCCTTACAGGCGGTGCAACATGACTGACCTCTCTCGCCTGCTGCGACCTAAATCTATTGCCGTCCTTGGTGCGGGATGGGCGCTGAATGTGATTGAACAGTGCCAGAAGATGGGGTTTGACGGCCCGATCTGGCCCGTGCATCCCACCAAAACGGAAATCGGCGGTCTGCGTGCCTATGCCAGTCTGGCAGACCTGCCTCATGCGCCCGATGCCACGTTTATTGGTGTTAATCGCCATGCGACGGTTGATGTGGTGGGCGAACTTTCCGCCATGGGCGCGGGCGGGGCGATTTGCTTTGCCTCGGGTTGGACAGAAGCGGGCGCACCTGAACTGCAGGCGGAACTGGTTGCAGCGGCGGGGGATATGCCGATCCTTGGGCCAAATTGCTATGGCGTGATCAATTATCTGGATGGCGCGCTCTTGTGGCCTGATCAGCACGGCGGGATTGCGGTAGATCGCGGCGTGGCGCTGGTGAGCCAATCTTCCAATATCGTGATCAATTT
>CAMAWZ010000008.1 GCA_945861995.1 Pseudorhodobacter antarcticus | reverse complement strand
TATATTCGCGAGATTTTGCCCGAAGGCTGGATCACCAAGAAAACCGAATGGCATGTGAACCCAACGGGCACTTTTGTGATCGGCGGGCCAGATGGTGATGCGGGACTGACGGGCCGTAAGATTATTGTCGATACCTACGGCGGCGCGGCCCCGCATGGCGGCGGCGCATTTTCGGGCAAGGATCCAACCAAGGTTGACCGCAGTGCGGCCTATGCTGCGCGCTATTTGGCTAAGAACGTGGTCGCGGCGGGCCTTGCAGATCGCTGCACGATCCAGATTTCCTATGCCATTGGCGTGGCAAAGCCCTTGTCTATTTACGTCGACACGCATGGCACGGGCCAAGTAGAAGACGCGGCCATTGAACGCGCCGTGTCCACCGCGATGGACCTAACCCCGCGCGGCATTCGTACGCAGCTGGGCCTGACCAAGCCGATCTATGCCCGCACCAGCGCCTACGGCCACTTTGGCCGCCCGCCAGAGGCCGACGGCGGCTTTAGCTGGGAGCGGACGGATTTGATCGAGGCGCTTAAGAAGGCGGTTTAAGATCGGCCTTCAGTGCGAATGACAAGGCGGGGGAAACCCCCGCCTTTTTCCTGACCGATTCCACCGCCGCCTCAATCTCATCTGCCAGTTCCCACAAATCTGCCGCCTCGCCATTGGCCAGCAGAACAACCGACACGCCCGTGGTCAGGTTGCGCAAATAGTAGGTCGATGTGCCCGTCCAACTGCCCGAATGGGCGGCATAGCTTTCGCCGTCTGCCTCGTACACTTGCCAGCCATAGCCATAGCTGATGTCATCCTCATCCTGCACAAATTTGCCGTCATCGAAACGGCCCTGCATGAACAGCGCTTCGGTATCCTCTAGCAAAGCGTCCCCTGCCAGCGCGGCCTCGTATTTCGCCAAATCGGTTAGGGTAGAAAACACATTGCCATCGCCCTGCGCGACGCTGGGATCCATCGCCACCTCAAAATCGCCGCCCGTGCCATCATAACCCGTCACGCGGCGGGCGGGGTCTGGCAGGGCGGTGTCAGACATTCCCAAGGGGCCCCACACGCGCGCTTGAAGCACCTGCGCCAAATCTTGCGCATCCTCGGCTGCCGCCACGACCGCGCCCAGAACAAGATAGCCTGTATTCGAATACTCAAACTGTGTGCCAGGGGCATGGTCAAGCTCTTGCGCTGTCAGCCAATCCAGCACTTCGGCATTTGTCGTCTTGTTGCCATAATCTTCCCATTCTAGATAATCGGGCAGGCCTGACATATGAAACAACAGGTCTGCCACGACCAAGGGGCGCGGGCTGTCTATTGCGCCCAAAGCTGGCAGAATGTCGGTGATGGGGGTTTCTTCGGTGTAAAGCCCCGCCTCAATCTGCATCCGCGCGGCAAGGGCAGTCATTTGTTTTGACACTGACGCCAGATCGAAAATTGACTGCGGCGTGAGGGGCGTTTCGCTTTCGATATCGGCTGGGCCATAGCCTGCGATATGCAGCACGTCACCGCCATTGGTGACCAAAACGCCAAGGCTGGGCGTGGTGTCGCCTATGAATGACTGGGCCAAATCATGGATGCTGGCAATCTGCGGCTGCGCGCTAAGGGCTGCGGGATAAATTGCAGCCAGTGCAAACATGATCAACCAGCGGGACGGGAATATTCGCATGCTCTTTACCTTTCGTGTGAACTGCCGCCCGCGCAGGCTGTGCGTACCATTGCTAATTTTCAGGGCCATTGAACGCAAGGGGGAACGTTTCTTCATCGCTGCCGCTTGACCGTTTTGCCGCCGCGCAGTAGGCGCATGCCCATGATAGACAGCACCTTCCCCACACCCGAGCGGCGCAATTTCTATGGGCGCATTCGCGGCAAAACCTTGCGCGCGAGCCAAAAGGATTATCTGTCGCAGGATTTGGACGCGCTGACGCTGGCCGGCGTGACGCGGGGTGATAACCCCGCGCGGGGACTGGTTGACCTTTCGCGCTTTGGCGGGCGGCCCTTGTGGCTGGAAGTTGGTTTTGGCGGGGGCGAGCATTTGGTGCATATGGCAGCGGCCTATCCCGAAGTGGGCATCATCGGCTGCGAGCCATTTGTAAATGGCATCGCGATGCTATTGGGCAAGGTGCGCCAGCAAGGTTTGCAAAACCTATGCATTCACCCTGGCGATGTGCGCGATTTGTTCGAGGTGCTGCCAGCAGGGATCATTCAGAAATGTTTCCTGAATTATCCCGACCCGTGGCCCAAGGCGCGCCATCACCGCCGCCGTTTTGTAACCCCTGAATATTTGAACGCCCTTGCCCGTGTGATGGCTGCGGGGGCGGAATTGCGCGTGGCCACCGATATTCCCGATTACGTGCGCCAGACACTGGAAGAAGTGCCGCTTGCGGGGTTTGAACTGCGTGCGCAAGGCGCAGTGGCATGGAGCGATTGGCTGTCCACCCGCTATGAGCAAAAAGCCCTACGCGAGGGGCGCGCGCCCCATTATTTGACCTTTGCGCGCAAGCCATAGGCTGGAGTTTAGGTATTTGGGCCGAAATGAAAGCACAGGGCCGCGCTAGACCCTGCCCGCGCCATGCGCTATCAGGGCGCAAAGCGAATGAGGATTTTAATGTCTGCACATGGCAAAGCCCACCCAATGATCGCCCATAAATCGGGGCCGCTACAGGGCGAGGCCCTTGTTCCGGGGGATAAATCTATATCGCACCGCGCGCTGATTTTTGGCGCGATGGCGGGGGGGGAACCCAAGATCACCGGGCTGCTGGAAGGCCAAGATGTGCTGGATACGGCCAGTGCGATGCGCGCATTTGGGGCCGAAGTGACCCAGCACGCGCAAGGGGCATGGTCGGTACGCGGGGTTGGCGTTGGCGGGTTTAGGGAGCCTGCCGATATCATCGATTGCGGCAATTCGGGCACGGGCGTGCGGCTGATTATGGGGGCGATGGCGACCACTCCAATCACCGCCACGTTCACGGGGGATGCCAGCTTGCGCAAGCGGCCGATGGGGCGGGTGACGGATCCTTTGTCGCTGTTTGGTACGGCAGCCTATGGGCGCAGCGGCGGGCGATTGCCGATGACAGTGGTGGGGGCCAGGACTGCCACTGGCGTGCGCTACGCGCTGCCCGTGGCCAGCGCGCAGGTCAAATCGGCGGTGCTGCTGGCGGGGCTGGCGGCGCGCGGCGAGACAGTGGTGATTGAACGCGAACCGACGCGCGATCATTCCGAGCGGATGCTTTTGGGCTTTGGCGCGCAGCTGGATGTTGCCAAAACGGGCGAGGGCCATGTGATTACCCTGATCGGCCAGCCCGAATTGAAACCCCAAACGGTGGCCGTGCCGCGCGATCCATCTAGCGCCGCCTTTCCCACCTGCGCGGCGCTGATTGTCGAAGGATCGGACATCACCGTGCCAGGTGTCAGCCAAAACCTAACCCGCAACGGGCTTTACATCACGTTGGTCGAAATGGGCGCGGATATTGAATTTATGAACCCGCGCAGCGAAGGGGGCGAGCCTGTTGCCGATTTGCGTGTGCGTTTTTCGGGCAATATGACGGGCATCGAAGTGCCGCCCGAACGCGCGCCATCGATGATTGATGAATACCCAATCCTTTCCATCGTTGCGGCCTTCAGCGCGGGCAAGACGGTGATGCGCGGGGTTAAGGAATTGCGGGTCAAGGAATCTGACCGCATTGATGCGATGGCGCGCGGGCTAGAGGCCTGCGGCGTGCGCATCGAGGAAGACGAGGACACGTTGATTGTGCATGGCATGGGCGCGGGCGGGGTGCCGGGCGGCGCGCGGGCGGCGGTGCATTTAGATCACCGCATTGCCATGTCGTTCCTGATTTGCGGTATGGCTGCCAAGGCCCCCGTTTCGGTAGATGATGCCAGCCCCATTGCCACATCTTTCCCGATTTTCACCCCACTGATGGCCACGCTGGGTGCAAGCCTGCGCGATGATGTCTAACGGAAAGCCCCCCATGCCTGTATTTTTCGCCGCTGTCGAAGTCTTCGATCCCGATGGGCCAAATCAATCGGATGAGGATATGGTTTATGGCGGCGAGACGCGGATTTTTGTGCTGTCGGCGGACGAGTTGGCCGAGGCGTTGGATACGCTGAACGCTTCGATTGCGGGGCATGGACTGGCGTTGATGCGGGTTTTGCACGCGGGCTTGGCCGAACATTTCGATGATGACATGCTGCCCTTTGAGGTGGATATCGACGCAATGGTGCAAACCGCCGAAGAAGCGGGTGAGATTTGCGTATCCGAGCCTCATGCCTATGAACCAGACCCTGCCGACGGCCCTCCGACGGGTGTATTTGCCGCCTGCCTTGATCTGTTCGATCCTGAATGGGCCGAGGAGGACGAGGGCGAATATGCGGGCCATTACCAACTTGCGGTGATTGCAGCGCCCACCTGCGCCGAAGCGCTGGCGATGCTGCTGTCGGATTGCGCGGCGCATGAGCTGATCGTTCAGGGCGTTGAAGGCATGGTCGACACAAACGCCTTTCCTTTTGACGCCTATGAGTTTGAGTTCGACGAAGAAGACCCCGTGGGTGAAGTGCAGGATGAAGGCGGCATGATCTGGTCAAACGCCTATGCCTACCCGCCCGAAGCGCCGCGCAAATTGGACAGCTGAATGCAGTTTACCGTGGCCATCGACGGGCCTGCGGCGGCGGGCAAGGGCACCATCGGGCGGGCCTTGGCGGCGCGGTTTGGCTTTGCGCATTTGGATACGGGGCTTTTGTATCGTGCAGTCGGGGCCAAGGGCGGCGATCCCGTTTTGGCGGCGCAATCGCTGAATGCAGATGATCTGGCGCGAGGCGATTTGCGCAGCATGGCGGCGGGCGAGGCGGCCAGCCGCGTGGCCGCGATTGCACAAGTGCGTGCGGCGCTGGTGGACTATCAGCGCGGCTTTGCGCGGCGGATGGGCGGCGCTGTACTAGACGGCCGCGACATTGGAACAGTGATTTGCCCGCAGGCGGAGGTAAAGCTGTATGTCACCGCCAGCGCAGACGTGCGCGCGCATCGGCGCTGGATGGAACTGGGCGGCGATGCGAGCCAGATTTTGGCCGAGGTCATCGCCCGCGATGCGCGCGATATGGGCCGCAGCGATGCTCCGCTGCGCGCGGCCGATGATGCGATCACGTTGGACACGTCTGCGCTGACGATTGAGACCGCAACGGCGCGCGCTGTCGCGGCGGTAGAGGCAAAGCTGCCAAGGCGGCTGGGCTAGGATATGGGCCGCGCGCGCGTTATCCTGCATATCGATCCGCTGTATCACGACCGCTATGTTCAAACCAAACGCTTGGCCATGTTTGGCAAAATTCACGAAATCATTACCGCGCGCGGCGGTGAAGTTTTGCTTGCCCCGCGCCCGAAAGGCAGGCTTTCGGCCATTGAGGCACAAGGTGACGGCGATGTGCACGTTGTCGACAGCAGCAACGCGCGCGGTACGGGCTGGCTGAACAGTTCAATCGCCTATTTGACAGGCTTTTGGCATTTGGACGGGATGGGCATTTTGTCGGGCGCTGAAATGGCGGCGCGGGGCGATATGTTGCCCCCTGCCCCGCCCGATACCGCAAAGGCCGCCGCGTTCTTTGCCGATATTTGCGCGCGCATCAAAGACAAGCGCCGCACCCGCCATAAGCAACCCGAAACCATCACCGCGCCGCCCCAAGGCTGCATTGCAGTTTTCCTGCAAGGCCGCGCGCCCGAACGCCATGGCCAGCATTTCTTTATCGGGCCAGAAATCATCGAGGCGGCAGCGCGCGGCGCAGGTGGGCGCGCGGTGCTGGTCAAACCGCATCCGCTGTTTTGGGACGATGGCGCGCAGATGGTGGCGGATGCGCAGGCCCAAGGGCTGGCGGTGCAATTGGCGCAGGCGCATATTCATGACCTGCTGGCCGCCTGCGCGGTGACGGTGTCGATCAACTCTGCCGCCGCGATTGAGGGGTTTTTGCACGGCAAGCCCACCATCCTGTGCGGGCGGGGCGATTTCGCGGCGATGGGCGAAACCCTGATCGACCCTGATGAGTTTACCGAAACCTTGCACCGCGCGCTGACTGTGCGGCGCGATTATGCGGGCTGGCTGTATTGGTATTTGACCGAAGCCGCCATTGCCATCAATGCCCCTGATGCCGAGGCCCGGATTTTGGCCCGTTTTGCGCGTGCGGGGTTTGATGCAGATCGGCTGGGGCTGCGGTGATGGATCACGCAGCGCCCATGGTCACGCTGCCTGCCCGCGCCAAAGTGATTTTGCACATCGATCCGCGCTATCACGCCCGCTATCGCAAGGCGGGGCATTTGGCGATTTTCCCGCTGATCGAAGATGTGATCACAGGCGCGGGTGGGCAGGTCGTGATTGCGCCGCGCCCGCCTATGACACTGCCGCGCGAATTGCGCTGGGGGGATGGTGATTTGCACATTGTTCAAGGCGGTATGGCACGCGGGGTTGGGTATTTGAACGCGGGCCTTGCCTATCTGACGGGCTATTGGCATTTGGACGCGCAGGGCGTTTTGGCCGACAGCAGTGCGCCTAGCCGCAGTTTTGACCCTGCGAAAATCGATACCCCTGCCGCCAAGGCGTTCATGGCCGATTTGCAGGAACGGTTTGTCGCGCCCCGCGCCTCGCGCTATCGCCAATCCAAAGAGAGGGCTGAAGATCTGCCGCACGGCTGTATCGCGGTGTTTCTGCAAGGGCCAGGTGTGGCCACGCGCAAGCAAACCTATGTTGGACAAAAGGATATGCTACGCGCCGTGATTGCGGGCGCACAGGGGCGGCAGGTGGTGGTCAAAGCCCACCCTTTGCGGCGCGAACATGGCGCGGCGTTGATGGCCGATTTGCGCGCCGAAGGGCTGCAGTTTACCGAGGCAAATCCAAATGTGCATGATCTGCTTGCGGCCTGCGCGGTGACTGTTTCGATCAATTCAGCCGCGGCGATTGAGGGGTTTTTGCACGGCAAGCCCGCCATTTTGTTTGGCCGCAGCGATTTTGCGGGCCAAGTTGAAACCGTGCGGATGGCGCAGGATTTTCCCGCAGCGCTTCAGTCCGCCCTAACCCTTCCGCGCGATTATGCGCCTTGGCTAGCGTGGTATTTCACCCAAGTTTGCATCGACATCACCGCGCCCGATGCCGCCGCGCGTATTCTGGCGGCCTTTGATGAGGCGGGGTTTGATGCAGCGCGCCTCGGCCTGCGCCGCGCTTAGGCCTGCACAGATGCGCGGGCGCTGTGCGGATGCGCGCGAAGCTTGGGCTTGTTTGGAGGGCCATCTGGGCGCATCTGTGTAAGACCGCAACCTAAGGAGAGCGCCATGAACGGAAGGCTTCCCACCTATTTCATCTCGCACGGCGGCGGGCCTTGGCCTTGGATTGCCAATATGCGGGAAATGTTTGCGAACCTGGAGGCGTCTCTAAAGGCGACGGTTGCCGATTTGCCACAAACACCCCGCGCGATATTGATGATTTCGGGCCATTGGGAGGAAGACGAAGCTGCCATTATGGCCAGCCCAAACCCGCCGATGGTGTATGATTATCACGGCTTTCCGCCCGAAACCTACAAAATCATCTATCCCGCCCCCGGCGCGCCCGATGTTGCCGCCCGCGCGCTGGCGCTGCTGCATGGCGCAGGCATTGCCGCGCATTTGGACACAAAACAGGGCTTTGATCACGGCACCTTTGCGCCGATGGCGGTGATGTATCCCAATGCGGACATTCCGTTGTTTCAGATCAGCCTTTTGAAATCCTATGATCCCGCCGCGCATTTCGCGATGGGCCGCGCGCTGACCCCCTTGCGCGATGAAGGGGTTTTAATTGTGGGGTCGGGCCTTTCCTATCATAATTTGCGCATGTTCGGCCCCGCCGCCAAAGACCCGTCCGAGGCGTTCGACGCGTGGCTGGGGCAGGCGCTGGCCAAGCCGCCCGCCGCGCGGACAGCGGCGATTATAAATTGGGAATCCGCCCCCTATGCCCGCATTTGCCATAAGGAAGAAGACCACCTTGTGCCCCTGTTCGTGGCGCTGGGGGCTGCCGAAAATGCCCGCGCCACCCGCATCTATCACGACACGGGGTTGTTTGGCGGGGTCACGGCCTCTAGCTATCGGTTTGATTAAGCTTTCCCTTGCAATACAGGGCCAAACCGCCTAATTGGGCGGCAGATTTCCGGCTTTGGCGATGCCAAGGCCCTAATCTGTTTTGACATGCCTGCCAAGACCAGCGGAACCAACCGCGCGGCCAGTGAAAAGACGAAAAAAGGAAACCTATATGAACTCGAAAGCTATGGACGAATTCGAAGCCCTGCTGAAGGAAAGCTTTGAAATCGACACCCCCGAAGAGGGAACTGTTGTTAAAGGCAAAGTGATCGCGATTGAAAGCGGTCAGGCCATCATCGATGTCGGCTACAAAATGGAAGGCCGTATCGACATTAAAGAATTCGCCGATCCAGGTGAGGCCCCCCGTATCGCCGTGGGCGATATTGTGGAAGTGTTCCTTGACCGCGTAGAAAATGCGCGCGGCGAGGCGCAAATCTCGCGCGAGAAGGCCCGCCGCGAAGAAGCTTGGGATCGTTTGGAAAAAGCCTACGAATCGGAAACCCGTGTGGACGGTGCCATTTTTGGCCGCGTCAAAGGCGGCTTTACGGTGGACTTGGGCGGCGCAGTGGCCTTCCTTCCTGGCAGCCAAGTCGATGTGCGCCCTGTGCGCGATGCTGGCCCGCTGATGGGCATGAAGCAGCCCTTCCAAATCCTGAAAATGGACCGCCGCCGTGGCAACATCGTTGTCTCGCGCCGCGCGATTTTGGAAGAATCCCGTGCCGAGCAGCGCGCCGAAGTGATCGGCAACCTGACCGAAGGTCAGACCGTGGACGGCGTGGTCAAGAACATCACCGAATACGGTGCGTTTGTTGACTTGGGCGGCGTGGACGGGTTGTTGCACGTCACCGACATGGCATGGCGCCGCGTCAACCACCCATCCGAGATTTTGAACATCGGCGAAACCGTTAAGGTTCAGGTGATCAAGATCAACAAAGACACCCACCGCATTTCGCTGGGCATGAAGCAATTGCAAAGTGATCCATGGGATGCGGTTGAAAAGCTGTATGCACTGGGCACCCTGCATAAGGGCCGCGTCACCAACATCACGGATTACGGCGCATTCGTAGAGCTGGAAGCGGGCGTTGAAGGCTTGGTTCACGTGTCTGAAATGTCTTGGACCAAGAAAAACGTCCACCCTGGCAAGATCGTCTCGACCAGCCAAGAAGTTGACGTGATGGTGCTAGAAATCGACAGCGTCAAGCGCCGTGTGTCGCTTGGCCTGAAGCAAACCCAGCGTAATCCATGGGAAGTGTTTGCAGAAACCCATCCCGTTGGCAGCCAGATTGAAGGCGAAGTTAAGAACATCACCGAATTCGGTTTGTTCGTTGGCCTTGATGGCGACATCGATGGCATGGTTCACCTGTCTGACCTGTCGTGGGATCAGCGCGGCGAAGAGGCTATTCAAAGCTACCGCAAGGGCGACACGGTTACCGCCGCTGTCACCGAAGTGGATGTCGAGAAAGAGCGTATCTCGTTGTCGGTCAAAGCCTTGGGCGCGGACAACTTCAGCGAAGCGGTTGACGGCGTTAAGCGCGGTGAAATCATCACCGTTGCTGTATCCGCCATCGAAGAGGGCGGCGTTGAGGTGGAATATAACGGCGCCAAGTCGTTCATCCGCCGCAGCGATCTGGCCCGCGACCGTGGCGATCAGCGCCCCGAGCGTTTCAATTTGGGCGACAAGATCGACGTGCGCGTGACCGCCGTAGATCCAAAAACCCGCAAGCTGGGCCTGTCGATCAAGGCGCGCGAGATTGCCGAAGAGAAAGAAGCGGTCGAGCAGTATGGCTCGTCTGATTCGGGCGCAAGCCTTGGCGATATCTTGGGCGCAGCGCTAAAAGGCGACAAATCCTAAGCGCGGCACGACGAAGTGTGAAAAAGGGGGCCTCATCGCAAGATGGGGCCCTTTTGCTTGGTCTCAGTGCAAACATTTTCATTTGTGCGTAGGATTTTTTGGCGATAACAATTGGATATGTGTGTGCTGGATGTTTAGCGTAACGAATTGACTGTGGTATTCGCTCAATAGAACGGGGAATAGGTGTTATGATTCGATCAGAATTGGTTCAAAAAATTGCTGACGAAAATCCGACTTTGACGCAGCGCCATGTCGAGCGCATTGTCAGCACGGTTTTTGACGAAATTATTAATGCATTGGCCAAGGGTGACCGCGTAGAACTGCGTGGCTTTGGCGCGTTTTCGGTCAAGGCACGCGATGCGCGCGTGGGCCGCAACCCGCGCACGGGCGAGGCGGTTAATGTCGATTCTAAGAAGGTGCCTTTTTTCAAAACGGGAAAACTGTTGCGCGATCGGTTGAACGGCGCGTAATCCAAGGCCATAGGCCAAAGGAAATACCATGCGCTATGTGCGCTTTGCTTTGCTTTTCGTTTTGGCCTTGGCGCTGGTTTTGGTGGCAATGGCCAACCGTGCGCCTGTTTTGGTGCAAGTGCTGCCTGCCGATTTTGCAGCGCTGCTTGGCTTGAATTTCGGGCTGGAATTGCCCATGTTTTTGGTGATTTTTGCCAGCATCACTGCAGGGCTTCTGATTGGTTTTGTGTGGGAGTGGCTGCGCGAGCATAAGCACCGCGCCGCCGCCCGCCAATCTGGCAAAGTGGTCAGCAAGCTGGAACGCGAGTTGGCAAATATGCGCGATGCCACGTCTTTGCCAAAAGATGATGTGCTTGCGATATTGGACGCGCCAAAGGCCAAGTGATGCCAATTAGCAGATGAGCCCTGATATTCGTGTAAAAATTTGCGGGCTGCGGACAGCGGCAGATATGCAGGCGGCTGCGAAAGCTGGCGCGGCTTACGGTGGATTTGTATTTTTCGCCAAAAGCCCGCGGCATTTGGGCCTGGATGAGGCGCGGGAATTGACCCGCAACGCACCCGAAGGGCTGGCTAAAGTTGCCCTTGTGGTGGATGCGGACAACGCATTTCTAGATGCGCTGCTGGCCCAGTGCCCCTTTGATATGCTGCAATTGCACGGCCATGAACCGGTCGCCCGCGTGGCAGAAATACGCGCGCGCTATGGCCTGCCCGTGATGAAAGCGGTGGGTATTGCCGAGGCGGGAGATTTGGACGCTGCCTTTGAATACGCGTTGGTCGCAGATCAGATTTTGATCGATGCAAAGCCGCCCAAAGATGCAGCCCTGCCCGGCGGCAATGGGCTGGCGTTTGATTGGCGACTGGTCGCGCAGCGGCGCTGGCTGCGCCCCTGGATGTTGGCGGGTGGGCTGAACCCCAGCAATGTTGCGCAGGCGATTGCCCTGACCAATACGCGGCAGGTCGATGTATCGTCAGGTGTCGAGACTGCGCCCGGGGTCAAAGACGCAGGTCTTATGACCGCCTTTGTGCAGGCCGCAACGGCGCAGTCACTGCCCAGCGTTCCGATTTTGCGTTAAGGCTGGATGCCTGCGGCGCAGGTATTTGGGCCAAAGTGAAAGCTAAAAGGCGCGAAATGTCATTGTCGTGAGTGTGCGCTGGATGCCTACGATATCGAACAGCTTTTGGCTGAGGTAATGGCCCACATCTTCCCCATCGGGGATATAGACCTTTGCAATCAGGTCAAACTCGCCGCTGGTGGAAAACAGTTCGGACACAACTTCGCGGTCATAAATCGCGGTGGCCACATCATAGGTTTTGCCTGGAGTGCAGCGGAACTGAACGAAAACGCAGGTCATCTTGGCCTCTTTCTTTGGGTTAGTTTAGGTCTTGCGGGGTAGGGTTGTTCAGCGTCAGCGGCGCGGCGGGGGCGGCGCGCAGATCATCCACCGACAGCGGGTCTTTGGGCAAGGCAAGGCGGTTGCGGGTGACCCAAATCAGCTGATTTTGAGCGCGGGTGATGGCGACATAAGCAAGGCGCTTCCACAGGGCAACGCCCGCCTCGGCGCGGCCAGACTGGGCGGCGGCATAAAGATCGGGGGCAAAGACCTGCACTGTATCCCATTGGCTGCCTTGCGCTTTGTGAATGGTCACAGCCGCGCCATGCAAAAATGCGGCCCCCATCGTGGCGGCGGATGGGATGAAAGGTTCTTCTTCGTCTGGTTTTTCGATTTTGATGATCGATGCGGCAGACACTTGCGGATCTTCCGCCCCCACCACATGAAGGCGTGCAAAACCATCGCGGTTGCCAGGGCCAAGGTAGATCACTTGCGCGCCTTTGATCAAACCCCGCGCCTCGAGATCGATGCGCTTTTTGCGGTGCTTTAGGGGCAGTTCAATGCCATCGCATATCAACGGCTCGCCTGCCAGCAGTTCGGTTTCGGGTGCGCCGTAAGCGGCACGAAACGCATTGATCAGGCGAATGCGGGTGGCATTACGCCAGACCAAGACAGGGCTGCGCGCCATCAGGCTGGCATCTGCCCTTTCGCTGACCAAAACGCGCGGATCATCTGCTGCGGCCTTTTCCACCAGCCGTTCAAAGGCTTCGAAGCTGAGGTCAGGATCGCCCAAGGCATGGGCCAGATCAAGAAGTGGGTTACCTTCCGCTTGGCGGTGGATGCGCGATAGGGTCAGCTTGCGCCCTTGGCCAAGGCGGTCGAACACCATTGCGCCCGATAGGCCAACGGGGGCCAACTGCGCAGGATCACCGAAAAGAACAAGCGACGGGAAAATCTCGCGCAGGTCATCAAGTTGCCTCTCGTCCAGCATCGAGGATTCGTCGACAAAGCCGATGTCGAGAGGGTCTTCGCGCCGCTTCCAGCCTTTGATAAAATCAGACCCGCGCAGGCCAGCGGCGGCCAGCGCGCCTGGGATAGACGGGACTTGGGCGTAAAAGGCAAAGGCGCGGTCAAGGGCCAAATCCGTCAGCCCGTCCACCACGGGGCGGGGGGACGTGCCTGTCAGCCATTCGGCGATTTTCTCGTACTGGGGGTCGTAAATGGGGGTATACAGGATGCGGTGAATGGTGGTGGCAGGCACACCGCGCAGGCGCAAAACGGATGCGGCCTTATTCGTGGGGGCCAAAATGGCCAATGTGCGGCGATCTTTGCGGCGTTTGGGTTCATAATCACCCGACACCAAATCAACGCCAGCGGCGACAAGCGCGCGGTACAGCGCGGCAAGAAGCATGGTTTTACCCGAACCCGCCTTACCCACCACCGCCAGCACCGAGCCCGCGCTTTCCGCGCGCGGCGTAAGCGCGCCATTTTCAAGATCGATGCCATGTATCAGCATTTCAGCCGCGACGCGGTCAAACGCTTCGGCTTGGTCATCGGAAAAGGTTAGGGCTGGAAGGGACATATCCCTGCATACCGCAGGGCGCAGCGATTGCACAGATGCCCGATCAGCTTTGCGACTGGTCTTCGCCTGCCTGTTCAGATTTTGTCTTTTCCATCAGCTCTTTGCGCGCCACATTCAGCGCCATTTCTGCCTGCTTCGCAATTGCGGGCAAGTCATTTTTTTCAGCGTAGCTGTGCAGATCGGTCAAAACATCAAAGATCCAATCGTGGCGCATCTGACACCCGCACTGATAAAATACCTTAAACCGACATAGGCGTTAATAAAGAGCGGCGGTATCTGCGCGCGTGGAAACAAACTGTCTCAAATTTGATAACAATTTTTGAAAAATGAAAAAGGCCAGCTTCCGCGGGCTGGCCTTTTGCGAATTTTCAAACGCCTTAGCGTGCGCGCGATGCCTCTAGCGTGTCGTCAAACGTGCGCAGGCCTGTGCGCGGGGCTTGCACCAGCACCGCCATATTGCCGGGCTTATGTTTGTTCTGACGCATCAACATATGGGCAGCGGGGATGTCGGCCCAAGGAAACACTTCGGACATGCACGGATCAAGGCGGCGCTCGATCATCAGTTTATTTGCGGCTGCCGCTTGTTTCAAATGCGCAAAATGGCTGCCCTGCAGGCGTTTTTGATGCATCCACATATAGCGCACGTCAAAGGTGCAGTTAAAACCCGTGGTACCCGCGCAGATCACCACCATACCGCCCTTTTTGCACACAAGGGACGACACGGGAAAGGTCGACTCGCCCGGATGTTCAAACACCATATCCACGTTCACGCCCTTGCCCGTGATATCCCAAATCGCCTTGCCAAAGCGGCGGGCCTCTTTCAGCCAGTCGTTATACTCGGGCGTGTTCACAATAGGCATCTGCCCCCAGCACGTGAAATCTTTGCGATTAATCACGCCTTTTGCGCCAAGGCCCATGACGAAATCGCGCTTATCTTCATCCGAAATCACGCCGATTGCATTCGCGCCTGCGGTGTTGATCAGTTGAATGGCATAGCTGCCAAGCCCGCCTGACGCGCCCCAGACCAGAACGTTTTGGCCAGGTTTCAAATCGTGCGGCTCGTGGCCGAACAACATACGGTAGGCTGTGGCAAGGGTCAGGGTATAGCAGGCAGATTCTTCCCATGTCAGGTGGCGCGGGCGGGGCATAAGCTGCTGCGCCTGCACGCGGGTGAACTGCGAAAAGCTGCCGTCGTGCGTCTCGTATCCCCAAATCCGTTGGCTGGGCGAATACATTGGATCGCCGCCATTGCAATCTTCGTCATCGCCATCGTCTTGGTTGCAATGGATGACAACTTCGTCGCCGACCTTCCAGCGTTTCACCTTGTCACCCACGGCCCAAACGATGCCAGCCGCATCAGAGCCCAGCACTGCATAGGGCTGTTTGTGGACATCAAACACGCTGACAGGTTCGCCAAGGCAGGCCCAGACCCCATTATAATTGACGCCAGCCGCCATAACCAACACCAGCACTTCGTGGCTGTCGATTTTCCACGTATCAACCACCTCAATTTGCATGGCGGTATTCGGCTCGCCGTGACGTTCGCGGCGGATCGACCATGCGTACATTTTGGCAGGAACATGACCCATGGGGGGCATTTCGCCAATTTCATACAGGTCTTTCATTGGGGCCGCATATTGGGGGGCGGTATCTAGGGCCATCGTCGTCTCCAGCAAAGTGCTGCGCCGCAGAATCCGGCGCCTGCGGGCCATTTACACAACCGCGGCGCAACAATGCAATCCAGTAAATGTTGTTTTTGTAATTTTATGTCTGCCGCGATGCAGCAATGTGGGTCAGCCAGTGCTGCATGGGTGCGGCGTAAAACTGCAAAAGCGGGGTATCTATGGGGGTTAAATCGGCTGCCACAATCCCCCGCGCGATCAACGGGCGCAGACCACAGGCAAGCAGCAGGTCGGGTTTGGGCAGTTTCAGCACGGCGCCAACGCGGCCTAAATCGGAAATAGTGGCGGTGGCCATGTCCAAAAGCGCGTCTTCTGACTTGGGGCCGCGCAGGAGTAGGGCCGCGATCAAGGGCACGGGCAAAACAGGCACGACTGCGGCAATAGCCGCCATCAGCTTTTCGCCCAAATCCTCTATCCCGCCTTGATGCGCGCGCAGGGAAATCGGCGCGCCAAAGGCCGCGGCAGCCAAACCAAACCCAGCAAACCTGCGGCGCAGGATATGCCAAACCACGCGCGCAGCAAAGGCCGACGCTTCGCCGACACCTGCCTTGAACTGCCGTGTTCCTGCGGTATTGGCGCGCACCAATATACGGTCTTCCAGCACGCGATCATAGGCCAGACCCACGGGCACAAACACCACATCGCGCCCCTGCGGCATATCGGCAGCGGCGATATAGGACAGCAACCCCATTTTCGCCGCGCCAATTTCACCCGACAGCGACAGACCGCCTTCGGGAAAAATCGCCTGCGTTGTGCCTTCTTGGGTCGCCATTTGAACATAGCGGGCCAGCACACGCCGATATAGGGTGTTGCGCGAAGTTCGTCGAATGAAATAGGCCCCCATCGTGCGGATCAGGCGTGAGAACGGCCAAATCCGCGCCCATTCGCCAACAGCGTAGGACAGGTTGGTGCGTTGCGAAGCCAGCCAAGTGACCAGCACATAATCCATATTGCTGCGGTGGTTGATCACGAACACCACAGTGTCTTTGGGGTTTATAGTGACCAGCGCCGCGTCCAATTTGCCCAGCGGCACAGTATAGAAAGCGCGCGAGAACAGGCGCGCTGCACGAATGGCAAAACCAAAATACAGCGTGGCCGAAAAGGCGGGCACAATTTCGCGGGCATAGCGGCGGGCCTCTTGCAGGGCCACATTGCCCGGAATGTTCATCGCGCGCGCGTGTTCGCCCACAGCCTCTAGCACGCGCGGCTCATACAAAAGCCGCGCAATCATATCTTGGCGGCGCGCCAGTTTGAACAGCTCGATCGGGCGGTCAAGGCGGGCGTTCAGGCGCGCGACCGCTTTTTCAAATCGGCGGCGAAAGAACCAGCGCACCGAGGGAAACAAGAAATGCGAGGCAAAGGTCACGCCCGCAAACAGCGCGATCAGTATGGCAAGCCAAAGTGGAACGGTCACAGGCGTAAACATCTGCGCAGGCTGGCAGGAAATGAGGCAGCGGTAAAGTCCCTGCCCACGCCGCAGCGCAGCGATTGACATTGATCTAAAATTGCGATTACTGATCGATATTCGAAATTAAATTGCTCAAAGGCCGCGCCATGACCGACACCCAAAAAGACCAACCATGGCTGTTTCGCACCTATGCGGGCCATTCTACGGCGGCGGCATCTAACGATCTTTATCGCGGCAATTTGGCCAAGGGGCAGACGGGCCTATCGGTGGCCTTCGATCTGCCCACGCAGACAGGGTATGATTCGGATCACGAACTGGCGCGCGGCGAGGTGGGCACAGTTGGCGTGCCGATTTGCCAGTTGGGCGATATGCGCGCGCTGTTCGATGCCATTCCCTTGCAGCAAATGAACACCTCGATGACCATCAACGCCACTGCGCCGTGGCTGCTGGCGCTGTATATCGCCGTGGCAGATGAACAGGGCGCAGATATTTCCGCCCTGCAAGGCACAGTGCAGAATGATCTGATTAAGGAATACCTTTCGCGCGGCACCTATATCTTTCCGCCAAAGCCCAGCCTGCGGATGATCACCGATGTGGCGGCCTATACCCAAACCCATTTGCCCAAATGGAACCCGATGAATATTTGCAGCTATCATCTGCAAGAGGCGGGGGCGACGCCGCAACAGGAACTGGCCTTTGCGCTGGCCACGGCCTGCGCCGTTCTGGACGATTTGCGCGGCAAAGTCGCGCCCGCCGATTTTCCTGCGATGGTCGGGCGCATTTCATTCTTTGTAAATGCAGGCATCAGGTTTGTGACCGAACTGTGCAAAATGCGCGCCTTTGTGCAGTTATGGGACGAGATTTGCGAGACGCGCTATGGCATTACCGAGGCTAAGTATCGCCGCTTCCGTTACGGGGTGCAGGTCAATTCGCTGGGCCTGACCGAACAGCAGCCCGAAAACAACGTCTACCGCATTTTGATTGAAATGCTGGCTGTCACCTTGTCAAAAAATGCCCGCGCCCGCGCGGTGCAACTGCCCGCTTGGAACGAGGCTCTGGGCCTGCCGCGCCCATGGGATCAGCAATGGTCGCTGCGGATGCAGCAGGTGCTGGCCTATGAGACCGACCTTTTGGAATATGACGATCTGTTCGATGGAAACCCTGCGATTGACCGCAAGGTGGCTGAACTGGCGCAGGGCGCGCGCGAAGAATTGGCGCGGATTGACGCCATGGGCGGGGCGGTGGCCGCGATCGAATATATGAAGGGGCGATTGGTGGACAGCAACGCCGAACGGATTGCCCGCGTTGAAAGCGGCGAGACAGTGGTTGTGGGCGTGAACCGCTGGCAAAAAGGCGAGGAAAGCCCTCTAACCGCTGGCGACGGGTCGATTATGCAATCTGATCCTGCCGCAGAGGCAGACCAAATTGCGCGCCTGTCCGCGTGGCGCGGCGCGCGTGATGCGGGCGCGGTCGATGCGGCGCTGAAAGCATTGCGCGCGGCGGCTATTTCGGGGGCAAATATCATGCCTGCATCCATTGCTGCGGCAAAGGCAGGGGCCACTACGGGCGAATGGGCCGCTGTTGCCCGCGCCGCCTTTGGCGAATATCGCGCGCCAACGGGGGTTTCCAAATCCCCGTCGAACCGCACCGAAGGGTTAGAGCCGATCCGCGAGGCGGTGCAGGCCGTGTCTGCCAAACTGGGCCGCCCGCTGTCCTTCCTTGTGGGCAAACCTGGCCTTGATGGTCATTCCAACGGGGCCGAGCAAATTGCAGCCCGCGCCCGCGATTGCGGTATGGAAATCCATTACGAAGGCATCCGCCTGACCCCTGCGCAAATCATTGAAGCGGCCGCGCAGCAGCGCCCGCATGTCATTGGCCTGTCCATTCTGTCGGGCAGCCATCTGCCACTGGTGCGCGATGTTTTGGCGCGGATGCGCGATGAAGGTCTGGGCCACATTCCGCTGGTCGTGGGCGGAATCATTCCCGAAGACGACGCAGCCGCCCTGCGCGCAGCAGGCGTTGCCGCGGTTTATACGCCCAAGGATTTTGAACTTAACCGCATCATGATGGATATTGTCGGGCTGGTGGATGCAGCCCCCGTGGCGGCAGAATAATCAATCTGGCGGGGCGGCCAGCCACACCGCCTGCCCGTCGATCAGCAGCTTTTTCAGGCCCAATTGGTCGCGGTAATCGCGGCCAATATCGTCAATCGCATCGCGCTCAATCGCGCCGCGCAAAAACATACAGCGGAACGGCAAGGCCAGTTCCTCTAGCGCGGGGTTTAGCCCTTTGAAAAACTGCTTTTCAGGGTCAAAGTGGGTGTCGAGCAGTTCCGCCGCCTTGCGTAAAAACGGGCCCTTGAACATGCCCGGCGATGTTGAAAAGGCGTTTATCAACTCGTCTTGCAAAATATATCCGCGCGGACTGCGGGTGATGCGGCGGTAGGTTTGATGCGGCAGCCCGCGCGTGTGTTTGGTGGCGCAGACCAAGGTTACAGCCTGCACATCATCGGGGGCCAGCAGGTCAAAAAACGGCTGCGGAGTGATGTCATCGCGCGCTGTCCAGTCATCTTCCATGTGAAAGACGAAATCTGATTTCGTCGCCAGCCACGCCCGCTGCACGGCGGCGGCAAAGCCCGCCGTTTCGGGGCGAAAGATGTGCAGTTGCGTGGCGCCGCGCGGAAATGTGGCGCGCAGCAAATCTGCGCAGTCATCCCCTGCCGCCGTATCCCCCATGAACGGGTCGATATTGGCAATCACATTGGCAAAGCGAAAATGCGGAAACATCCGCGCGCCAAAACTGGCCAAGGTTTGCGACAACAGGCTCGGCCTGCGCCCGCAAATCATCACCAGATCAATGGTTGGCACCATGCCCCTACCCCGCACTAACTTTGGCCCCGCACTAACTTTGGCACCATGCTAGCGGGGCCAAAGCGTGCACGCAATCGGTTAGGGCGCGATGCGAAATTCGCCCATGACGATACTGGCGCTGGATTGAATATCCATCGCTGATAGGCCCGCAAGCAGGGTGTAATTGCCTGCCGCCACGTGCCAACCCCGCGCGCCCACGTCCCAATAGGCGAAATCACGGGCGGTTAAGTGCAGGGCAATTTCCTGCGCCGCGCCCGCAGCCAGTTCTACCTTGGCAAAGGCTTTCAATTCCTTTTCTGGGCGCTGGACGGGGGCGTTTTGCGGGGCAACGTAAAGCTGCACCACTGCTGTTCCTGTCTGCGCGCCTGTGTTGGCCACAGTCACATAGGCCTGTAAATCCGCACCAATGCGCAGGTTTGATAGGGCGAATGTGGTATGCGTCAGCCCAAAGCCAAAGGGG
>CAMAWZ010000007.1 GCA_945861995.1 Pseudorhodobacter antarcticus | reverse complement strand
CACGCTGCGGCCTATGCGGTGGTGTCCTATCAGACGGCATATTTGAAGGCGAATTATCCCGTTGAATTTATGGCCGCCGTGATGAACTGCGATATCCATTTAACGGATAAACTGGCCGTCTATAAACGCGAGGTCGACAAGCTGGGCATCATCATGCGCGCGCCTTGTGTAAACAGCAGCGAAGCGACATTTTCGGTGCGGGACGGGGCGGTTGTCTATGCCCTTGGCGCGCTGAAAGGTGTGGGGGTCGAGGCGATGCGCCTGATTGTGGCGGCGCGCGGCGATGCGCCCTTTGCCACCCTGTTCGATTTTTCGCGCCGTGTGGATCTAAAACGCGTGGGCAAGCGCCCCTTGGAAATGCTGGCCCGCGCGGGTGGGTTTGACGTGTTGGAGGCAAACCGCGCAAAGGTGTTTGATAGTTTAGACGCGCTTGCCGCCTATTCGGCGGCGGTGCATGAGGCGAAGGCATCGTCGCAGGTTAGCCTGTTTGGGGAAAGTGGCAGCGATATTCAAGAACCGCGCCTGCCGTTTCGGGATGATTGGCTTCCCTTGGAACGCCTGTCGCAGGAGCATTTGGCGGTGGGATTCTATCTGTCGGGGCACCCGCTGGATGATTATATGCCCGCCCTAAAACGCCGTGATGTCAAGACCTTAGCCGAAGTTACCCGCCTCGCCGAGCGCGGCCCGATGGTTGCCAAAATGGCGGGGTCGGTTTCGGCCAAGCAAGAACGCAAATCTGCAAAGGGCAATCGGTTTGCGTTTATTTCCCTGTCTGATCCGACGGGTTTGTACGAAGTAACCGTGTTTTCCGACACTTTGGAAGCTGCGCGCGACATTTTGGAGGTGGGGCGCAATGTGGTGCTAACAGTCGAGGCGACGTTGGAGGGCGAGACGCTGAAACTGCTGGCCCGCGCGGCGCAACCTGTTGATTCTGTTGCCAATACCGCCGAGGCTGCCGATTTGCGGGTGCATATCAATCGGCCAGAGGCCGCATCATCGCTGGCCAGCCTTTTGGGCAACCTGTCAGGCCCTGCAAAGGCCAAGATTTTCCTGTGTGTTCAGGATGATACGGGCCGCGAGGTGGATATTCAGCTTCCGAAATCCTATCCGATTACGCCGCAAATCAAGGGCGCGATCAAGGCGATGGGCGGGGTTGTGTTGGTAGAAGAGGTTTAGGGAGTTTCCCGCCCGCCACGGCCCGATAGCGCCAGATTTTCGCATATGTTTTGTGTATGTTTTGCGTATTGCATCCGTATTGCATCCGTCCCTACACGCGTAGGGGCGGGCGGGGCGGAGGCGATCCCTTTTTTTCAAGCAATCCCTTTTTTTCAAGCAATCCCATCACAGGGCCGCGCACTCCCTCGGGCGGGCGCTGAAACAGTCGTTCTGCACGCTTTATGGTGCAGGCCCCCCTACGCCAGTTCTAGGCACTGGCGGCAAAGTGCGCCCTCCCGGGGGGAGGGAGGGCGCGGCCCGGCGGCGCTGCGCGCCTTGATTCCGTGCCAAGAAAGATTCACAAGAAGACATTAGTCTGGGCGATTTTCGGCGTGTAATTCAAAGTATTGATTCAGGACAATCCGAAATAGTTTTTCAAATTCGTCCCACCCGTAAGGAGTTGGTGAAATAATCACCGTTGACCCAATTGGTTTACTACTTTGGTATTTCTTGCTTCGCTCCTCGCCCTTCTTTAGATTTGCGTCCGAAGTGGACGCAGCATAACGCCCGCTCCAATACAAAACTTCAGTGACTTCGGTCAGACGCATTAAGTCATCTGATGAAAGCTTTGGAAGATTAGCCTTATTCCATAGATCGAAAACATCGTGGCTATTGGGTGGCGCTGCATTCGATTGCTCGGCAATAAGCGCATTCAATATCAGCTCCAGAGCGATTGACGATTCACGCATAAAGCCTTCATAAAGCGCAGAGTTGTGAGTTTCACCTTTTTGATCAAAAAGAACTTTCGCGCAGGTGTAAGCGTTTTCGGCTCTTGCCCAAAAATGTGCAGGAGCGCGTCGGCGCAAATCCCAGATGGTTTCGTTTTCTTTGCGTTCTTTCACTTGCGTGGCCCATGAATAACGCTTGCTACTATAGGGCCGTGTCGACAGCTTAGATACCCCCCTCAATCCCTGCTCAGCGCCACCACAGGGTCCAGCTTACTCGCCGCCCGTGCTGGCAGAAACCCGAAGGTAATTCCAATCAGCGTCGATGACAAAAACGCCACCACCACCGAAGCGGGGGAAAAGATCAGCGGAACTTCTGGAAAGGCCCAGATGGCCAGCGTGCCGCCGCCCAGCGCCAGTGCAATGCCCAGCACCCCGCCTGTCAGCGACAGCAGCACCGATTCAATCAAAAACTGGCTGACAATATCAGACCGCCGCGCGCCAATCGCCATGCGCAGGCCAATCTCGCGGGTGCGTTCGGTGACTGATACCAGCATGATGTTCATCACCCCAATCCCGCCCACAATCAGCGAGATCACGGCGATCATCGCAACCAGCCCCGTCAGAGCGCGGGCGGTGGATGTGATGGTGCCGCGAATCGTGTCGGAGTTGGACAAAAAGAAATCGCGCGTGCCGTGGCGGGCCAGCATCAGCGCATCAATGGCGGCTTCGGCATCGGCGCTGGAATAGCTATCGGCCACCTGCACGGCGATGTTGGACAAATGGCTTTGCCCCGTCAGGCGCGACATGACGGTGGTATAGGGCACCCAAACCTTTAGGCTGTCTGGCCCAAAGCTGGCCCCGCCCGCCTGCACCACGCCAATCACCCGCATCGGCACGCGGCCCAAAATCAGCACTTGCCCCACAGGATCGCGCCCATCTGGAAAAAACCGCGCGCGGCTGTCGGCGTCTATCACCGCCACTTGGGCGCGGGTTTCGACATCATCCGCACTAAAGCCTGTCCCTGCAATCACGGCAAAATTTGTGGCAGCGAAATAGCCCGCGCTGACGCCGTTGATTTGGGCCGTGGCGCTGACATTGCCCGACACCACCGTGGCGCTAGAGTTCGCGGCGGGCGAGACGCTGACAGCGAACTCCTGCTGCGACAAGGCCAGTGCATCGCCAATCACCAGCGTGCGAATGCGGCTGGCATCGCGCGACCCAAACCCCGTGCCCGCGCGAATGGTAATGGTATTGCTGCCCAAACTGCTGATATCTTGCAGCACTTTGGCCTGCGTGCCTGACCCAAGGGCGACCACCAGCACGACAGATGCTATGCCAATGATAATGCCGAGCATGGTCAGAAAACTGCGCAGGGGATGGGCGCGCATGGCCCCCAGCGCGATGCGAAACGCCTCGGCCACGCGGGCTAGAATCGCGCCCGTGCTGGCAGTGCTGGCTTGCATTTCCATACGCGGGGCAGGGGCGGCATGGCCTGCCCCGCTGTCGCGCACAATGCGCCCGTCAGATATTTCGATGGTGCGGTTTGCCTGCGCGGCAACGCCTGGGTCGTGGGTGACGACGATAATCGTATGGCCTTTGGTGTTTAGGTCTTTCAGCAGCGCAATCAGATCGGCCCCGCTTTTGGTATCCAGCGCGCCTGTGGGTTCATCGGCAAGGATAACCTCGCCGCCGTTCATCAGCGCGCGGGCAACCGATACGCGCTGTTGCTGCCCGCCAGACAGGGCATTGGGGCGATGATTTAGGCGGTCTTGCAGCCCCAAACTGCCCAGCAGCGCGGCTGCCCGCGCGCGGCGTTTGCCGCCGTCCATACCCGCATAAATCGCAGGAGTGGCGACATTGCCCACCGCGTCCAAATCGCCCAGCAGATGATAGCGCTGAAAGATAAAGCCAAAATGCTGCCGCCGCAGTTGTGCCTGCGCATCGGGCTCTAAACTGGCCACATCCTGCCCACCAAAGGCATAAGTGCCGCCCGTGGGGCGATCAAGACAGCCCAAGATATTCATCAGCGTTGATTTACCCGACCCAGACGCGCCGATAATGGCCACAAATTCGCCCGCAGCAATGTCCAAATCCACATCGCGCAGCACTGTGATGGACTGATCCCCAGCGGTAAAGCTGCGGTTTACGCCGCGCAGCGAAATAAGGGGGGAAATCAGGGGGGCGGTGGTCATATCACATGCCAACGGGTGGGCCCATGCGGCGGCCTCCGCTTGCCCCAACACTGCCCGTGCCAATCACAACCTGATCGCCTTCGGACACACCCTTTATGATCTGCACCTGCACCTTGTCGTTCAGGCCCGTTTCAACGGCCCGCGCCTCGGGCTGCTCGCCCATCAAAACCTGCACAGATGGCCCATCTGGGCCATCGCTCACGGCGCCAACGGGTACGCTTAGGGCATCATCGACCGCCTCTAGCACGATAGAAACCTGCGCCGTCATCCCAATGCGCAGCGTGCGGTCAAGGTTTGCCACCTCTAGCAGGCCATTGTAATAAATAGCTTTATCCGCCGAAATGGTGTCACCTTCGGCCAATTCAGACGGGGCAGGCTCTATATCGCGCACCACCGCGTCAAAGCGCGCCTCAGGCTCGCCCAGAATGGTAAAGCTGGCCGCTTGACCCGCGCGCACCCGCACAACATCGGCCTCGGATATTTCGGCCTTGACGATCATCGTGTCCAGATTGGCAATTTTCACAATCGTCGGCGCGTTTTGCGCGGCGGAAACGGTTTGGCCTTCTTCAACCACAATGGCAACCACGGTGCCGCTGATGGGCGCGGTGACGGTGGCGCGTTCCAGCGATAACTGGCTTTGCGCCACGGTGACCTCGGCAGATGCCTTTTGCGCGGCAAGTGCCGCCAGATCAGCCTTGAGCACGTCCACCTCGGCGGCTGCATTTTCCAGTGCCTCTTTAGAGACAAGTTCGGACGCGCTCAGCTGCGTTTGGCGCGCCAGCGCCGCCTCGGCTTTGCGCAGGCCAGATGATTTCGCGGTGATCTGCGCCGCAATCTGCGCCAGCGCCGCTTTGGCTTTCAGCAAATCGTTTTCTTGTTCTTGGGCATCGATCTGCGCAATGACATCGCCCGCCTGCACATCTTGGCCCAAGGTCACGGCCAGTTTTTCCACCTGCCCCGATACCCGCGCCCCAACCGACACCAACTGCTTGGCCTCAATCGCGCCTGCGGCCAAAACCGTCACCTCAATGCGGCCGCGCTGCACGTCGGCGGTGCGGTAGGTGATCTCCTCGCCGCTGCCCCAGATATACCAACCGATGCCGCCAAGGGCTGCGAGGGCGGCGAAAATTAGGGCCAGTTTGGGGGTAGACAGCTTTGGCACAGCTTGCATGAGATTTGCTTTCCGTTGGGCGTATCAAGGCTGAAGCGCCAGCGCGGCCGAAGTCCGCCCAGCATCCTTGCCCGATAACTGGGTGATTTGAAATGCAAATCAAGCCCTGAGCTGCAGATGGGCGCGGGGCTGCGGATTAATTGCCCATTCATTTGGCACGACTGAAACACGAATGGGCGTCTTCAACGCCATTTCCGGTACAATCGCGCATCACGGCATAAGATGATTAGTCTTGATCGCGCCACGTTCGGTGCGGGGTTTGAAAACCCCGCGCCCTGCGCTATCACTCTTTCATGAACAATTCTGATCTTCCTGCCCTTATCGTCTCGCACGGCCAACCCAGCGACCCCGCCCCCGCGGCCCGCGAGTTAGACCTGCTAGCAGAAGCGGTTGCCAAACTGACAGACGGGCGCGCCGTGGGGGCTGCAACCTTGGCACAAGAAGGGGCCTTGGCGCGCGCTATCGCGCAGCTTGGCCCCAAGGGCATCGTGTTTCCGATGTTCATGTCGGGCGGCTGGTTTACCCGCGTGGCGCTCGGGGAAAAACTGCGCGCGGCGGGCGGGCAGGGCTGGCAGGTGCTAGAACCCTTTGGCTGCGAGGCGGCAGTTCATGATCTTGCCCGCGATGCAGTGGCCGAGGCCTTGCAAGGCCAAGACCTTGCGCACGCGCAGGTGTTGATCGCCGCGCATGGCAGTTTCAAATCACCCGCCCCCAGCGATGTGGCCATTACCTTGGCGCAGAGTTTAAAGGCGGGACTTGGCCTCGCCCGCTGCGACGCGGCCTTTATCGATCAAACCCCCCAGCTTGCCGAAGTGACAGGTTTTGGCACGGGGGCGATCTGCTTGCCCTTTTTTGCAGCAATGGGCGGTCATGTGACTGAGGACATCCCCCGCGCGCTGGAGGCTGCGCGCTTTGGCGGACGCGTGCTGCCCCCTTTGGGCCTGCACCCCGATGTGCCCGCCCTAATCGCCGCCGCTTTGGTGCGCGCGGCACCCGTCTGCGCACAAACCTGCCGCTATTCCGCGGCCAGAGCATAAGGGGGCTTTGCCCCCTCGGCCTTTGGCCTCACCCCCAGGATATTTGCAGAGTTAGGAAGGCGCAGACCTTTTGCCTGCTTCCTAACTCTGCAAATATCCTGGGGGGAGGTTGCTAAAGCAAAGCTTTAGCAACTGGGGGGCAAAGCCCCCCTATGCCCGATGCAGATAATGCGCCAAATCCATAGCCGAGACATGCCGTGCCATGCGGTCATATTCGGCCCATTTGATCGCGACAAAGGCGCGGTGCAAATCGGGGCCAAGGGCAATCTTTAGAAATTCTGACCCTTCGGCCGCTACAATCGCGCTGCGCCAATCGGCGGGCATATCCGCCCCCAACTTGGAATCATAGCCGTTGCCCGTCACGGGTGCAGAGGGCTGCATCTTTTGTGCAAGCCCATCGCGCAGGGCCGCCAGCACCGCAGTTGCGACCAAATAGGGGTTGGCATCCACGCCCGACGGGCGATGTTCAATGCGGCGCGCGCGCGTATCACCTGCGGGCACGCGCAGCGCGACTGATCGGTTATTCACCCCCCAAGTGGGGGCTACGGGCGCATAGGAATTTGCCGCAAAGCGCCGCCACGAATTGGCATGGGGCGCAAAGACCAGCATACTTGGCCCCATATGCGCGGCCATGCCCGCAATCGCATGGCGTAGGGCGGGGCTGGACGTGGGGTCTTCGCCGGCCACCTCGCTAAAGATATTGCAGCCCTGATCGTCCAACATCGAGACATGCATATGCATTCCCGACCCCGCCATATCGGCATTGGGTTTGGCCATGAAACAGGCCACTGCGCCATGCGCGCGCGCCGCCGCGCGTACGATGCGTTTCAGGCGGATCAGATCATCGGCGGCTTGCAATAGGTTTTCGCGGTAATGCAGCGTCAGTTCATACTGCCCGCGCCCATATTCGGAAATCATTGTTTCGGCGTTAATGCCTGACTGCGCGCAATCGGCATAGATCTGGTTAAAGATCGGTAGCATCCCGTGCAGGCGGTCAACCGAATACACATCCGTTTCGGCCCCTGTCCGTCCATCGAGCGCATCGCGCGCAGGGCGCACGGTGCCATCTGGCGCAAGATCGGGGTCAAGCAGGTAGAACTCCAGCTCGAACGCGCCAGCGGGGCGCAGGCCCATATCGGCGAGTGCTGCGATTTGGCGGATCAGCGCGTGGCGCGGGTCGGCCAGCATGGGGGGTCCGTCCAACTCGTACAGCATCACCATCACTTCGCCGCGCGCCGGCTGCGTGGCGTGCAAGGCGCGCAAGCTGCCAGAAATGGGCCAAGCGCGGCGGTCGGCGTCGCCTTGGTCCCAGACCAGCCCCGTGCCCGCCACATCCTCGCCCAAGATGTCCAAACCCAGTATCGAGATCGGCAAATGGCGACCCGACGTATAAAGCCCCAACAACTCATGCCGCCGAATGATTTTGCCGCGCGCAACGCCGTTGGCGTCTGTTAGCACCAGATCGAAGGCCTCGATTTCTGGATGCGCGGCCAGAAAAGCCTGCGCCTCATCTGGCAAGGCTGCATCAGCGGGGCGGTGTGTCATAGGGAGGGGCTTTTGGGGGCGAAAAGTTCGGCCATCACCTTGGCAAAGGCGGCGATCAGGCGTTTGACTTGGCGCTTTTTGGTGGCGGGGGAAATCAGCATCATATTGTGGAAGGGTGCGATTAGGCTGCCCCGATTGAGCAGCGCGATATGCACGGCAGCCTCGGCCTGCGGGCAATGGGCGGCGGCGGCCTCGGTTCCGTTTTGCAAGGGGCTATTGGCGCAGATGAATTCCACCCGCGCGCCCACGCGCACCACATGCCACGGCGCGCGGTTTTTGGCGATGACGTCGCTTAGGCCTGCGGCCAGTGTGTTGGCAAGTTTGTCCATATGGGCATAGGCGGCGTTGGTCATCACTTCGGCAAGGCTGGCGCGCAGGGCGGCAAATTGCAGCGGGTTCGCCGACAGCGTTGTGCCCATGCCCGAATGGCCCGCCGGGCGGGCGGCATTGGCGCCGTGGTAGCGCGCGGCGGTTTCGGCATTCAGCCCCCAAACCGCCGCAGGCAGGCCGCCTGCCACGCATTTGCCCGCCACAAATATATCGGGCGCAAGGCCGTGCGCGCGGGTATAACCGCCAAGACCTGTTGAAATTGTATGGGTTTCGTCAATCATCAGCAGCGCGCCGTATTTCGTAGCCAAATCGCGCAGACCAGCATGAAAGCCGCTCTGCGGCAGCACCATGCAAGAGTTGGTCATCACAGGTTCCGTCAGGATTGCTGCGACATCGCCCTGTGCCAGCGCCGCCTCGACCCCTGCCAAATCGTTAAACTCGCAGGCGACCGCGCCAAGGGTCAGATCGGCCACTTGCCCCAAAAGGCCCACGCGGTTTTGCGTGTGCCCGCCTGCGCCCAGCTCGACCATCACATCATCGACTGTGCCGTGATAGCACCCGTTGAACACCAATATCTTTGCCCGCCCTGTCACCGCCCGCGCCACGCGAATAGCAAAGCGGTTGGCATCCGTGGCGGTGGTGGCGATCTGCCATTGAAATGCGCCAAAGGTCGCGGTCAAAAGCTGCCCCACTTCCATCGCCTCGATCGACGGCAGCATATAGGTGAGGCCGCGCCGCGCTTGGCGACGGATCGCCTTGGCAATGGGCGGCGGCGAGTGGCCAAACATCGACCCCGTATCGCCAAGGCAGAAATCGTCAATCTGATAGCCGTCAATATCCGTAATCGTCGCGCCCTTGGCCGTTGCTATGATCGGCAGGTGCGGCATGGGCCAATCAGACATCCAATGCAGCGGCACGCCGCCAAGGTAATCTGTCAGCTGAACCTTCGCCGCATTGGGGCGGGCGGCGGCAAAGCGCCGCGCCTCGCGCGCGGTGAAATCATGAAGGCGCTGGGCGGGGATGCCCGCGAACTGGGTGTGTGTGTTTTCCATGACGCAATCATGCCACAGGGCGGGCGGGGCGGTAAGGGGAGAGCGCGGGTTTGCGGATAAAAGGGGGCTTTGCCCCCTTGGCCTTCGGCCTTACCCCCAGGATATTTGTAGAGTTAGGAAGGGGGCGGGTTGGAGTGTTTCACGCGCGGCGGTCCGCGGCCCTGCGATCAAACCAAGGGGACAGAGCGAAAAGGACAATCGTCGCAATAGCCGTGGTGATCACGGCGGCACCGGGTGACGCGTTTCCAAGGGCAATGTTTGGCCAAGGTACCACGCCATACATCCCAAAGGGCAAAGAAGTTGATGCCATGATGCGCGCTCGCCAGTTTTCGCGCATAGGGATCTTGGCGGTTGATATTGGCATTGCAGCATTCAGAAAATACACGCCGCCGCAAAGTGTGGCGATCAGGGCAAGGCCTTGATTTTCTGGCATTTCAAAAAGCAAGTTCCACGCCGAAAGCCCGCCCAAGAAAAGCACCGCCGGCCAAAAGCGCCAGCCAAAGCGCAGGCCCCATGTGGCCGGGCGCTGGGAAGGGATTGCCCAGATCAGCGCCAGATAGGCGGGGATGATGAGTGCGGTTAGGCCCGCGCGCTGGGCAATAACTGTAACGCTGGCCCCGGGTATCCAACCTGCCACGGCATTGGCCGCTATGATGGTGGCAAACAGGCGCAGAGCGTCTAGCAGGCTATGCGGCCCTTCGGAAATGGTTGCGCGGATGACGAACATCCCCCATAGCGCGGCAATGAGGGGCAGGCGGATCATGTCCGCGCTGACGTTCGAAAACAGGCTTGCCCCGATGAACAGGGCGATCAGTGCAAGGAAAAAAGCAAAGCCAAGGGTTGGGTTTTTTCACCATGCTGCAACCTGTTCGAAGCTTACACGCGCAGATTGCAGCGCGGGGCGCGGGCCGTAAACGGGGCCTCTGCGCGTTCGTCTCAATTACGTTTGGCCCCTGACATCGCTGCCATCCGCGCCAATAACCGCGCCTACGCCAAAGCCGATTGCGCTGGTTTGACCAAACTCGCAGCAAGAAAGGGGGCTCGCCCCCACTTCGCCTTTGGCCCCGTTGCTAAAGCTTGCTTTAGCAACCTCAGCCGAGGATATTTTTAGAGTTAGGAAGGGGATGGGTCTGTATCTTCCGAACTCAACAAAATATCAAAGCACGGGAAGCAAGCTTCCCGTGTTAGGGGGTGAGCGCAGCGAGGGCGCGTGCGCGCCCTTGGTCAAGCAACCCTAACCTCGATCATACTTGGCCCATCATTGCGCTGCCTCAGCGCCCAGTGCAGCAGTTCGGTATCTGCGGCAATCGAGACAAAGGGCAGATCGCAGGCGCTGGCAAAGGCGGCGTGGTTCAGCGGGCTGGGGTGGCAGCCGATCACTTCGGTGCCAGCTGCCCGCATCGCATCGGCAATTTCGCCGTAGGCTTCGTTATTCCAGACAACGAAAGTGATGGGTAGTTTTTCATCTACTGCTGTGCGCAGTTCGGCGGCTGTAAATTGCAAGCCGCCATCGCCGATGATGCACACGGTGCGAGCGGCGGGTTGGGCAATTGCCGCGCCAATGGCGGCCCCCGCGCCGTAACCCAGCGCGCCAAAGCCCGTGGCGGCGTTAAACCAGCCGCCTGCGCGGTCGTGGTCGTAATATAGGTTCGCGACATAGATGGTTTGTGTGCTGTCCCCCACGATCTGCGCCGCAGGAAGGGCGGTGCGGATCGCCTCGATCATCGCAAGGCGGGCGGGCATTTCGGGGTCAAGCGCGCCCAGTTCGGCGCGGGCATTGGCGCGGGTATCTTGTGCGCGGGCTGCGCCTGCGCCGATGGGTTTGGCAGTGATGTGCGGGGTGATTGCGGCCAAGAAGGCGGCCGTATCGGCGCAGATGACCAAGGCGGCGGGGTGGCGGGCCAGTTGATCTGCGCAGACATCTACGCGGATCATGGCCGACAGGTCAGGCTGGCCGCCCTTGGCATACATATCATAATCGGTCTGGCCCAGTTCCGTGCCAAGGGCCAAGATCTGATCCGCCCCCAAAATCAGCGCGCGCACGGCGTCTAAACTGGCGCTGGCGGGTACGCACAGCGGGTGGCCGTGCATCATGCCGCGCGCATTGACGGTTTGGATCACAGGGGCATCCAGCGCCTGAGCCAGTGTTTGCAAAGCGGCCTCGCATCCGCGCGCGCCGCCGCCTGCCAAGATCACAGGGCGGTGTGCCGCGTTCAGCAGATTTGCCGCTGCGGCCAGATCGGCGGGCTTCGGCGCGGGCCGCGCGGGCAGCGGCGCGGGGGCGGGCAGAGGCGGGCAGGGCAGGGGCATCACATCGGTTGGAATTTCCAGATGCACGGGGGTTGGGCGCGCGCCCAGCATGGTCGCAAAAGCCCAGTCCAGCGCAGGGGCCAGATCATCTGCCGACATCACTGTACGGGTGGGGCATAGGGCCGCGACCAGCGCTGATTGGTTGGGAAGTTCGTGCAGCAGGCCCAAGCCCTTGCCCAAGCTATTGCGCCTGTTCACGCCCGAAATCACCAGCATTGGCACGCTATCGGCCCGCGCCTGCGCCATGGCTGTCAGCGCATTCAGCAGCCCCGGCCCTGTAATGACAAAGGCCACACCCACATGCCCGCTCGCGCGCGCATAGCCATCGGCCATAAACGCGCAGCCCTGTTCGTGGCGGGCGGTGACATGGCGAATAGGGCCGCCAGACAGGCCGCGATACATCTCGACTGTATGCACGCCGGGAATACCAAAGACGCAAGTCACCCCGCGCGCAGCCAGCCCTTCGACAAGGCGCATTCCAACGGACGGGGTCATGCCGCAAGTCCCTGCGCGCGCGCGGCATAGGCGGCTATGCGGGTGCAGGCTATCTGGATAAGGTCATCTTCAACTGTCAGCGACAGACGCAGCCAGCCTGCAAGGCCATTGCCAAAGCTTTCGCCCGGCATCACCGCCACGCCTTCGGCGTCCAGCAGGCCAAGGGCGAACTGTTCGCCGCTTTGGCCCGTGGAGGCGATGTTGACCAGTGCGAACATGCCCGCCTCGGGCTTATGCACCACCAGACCGTTCTTGCCATGCAGCATGGACTGTACAATTTCCGCCCGCCGCGCAAAGCGCTGGGCCATGCCGCGCGCGGCCTGTGATGGGGCAGACACCGCCAGCGCGGTCATATCGGCGATGAAGGGTTGGTTGCCAAACAGCATCGTTTCGGCCACGGGCAGCAGGGCATCAGAAAACTCTTGCGGGCCCACGCACCAGCCCGAACGAAACCCCGGCGCCGCGTGGGATTTGGAAATTGACGCCGCGACGATTGTGCGGTCGGCCAGCTCGGCCATATCAAAGGGCGAGACAAAGCGCGCTCCCTCGTAAATCATCTCCTCATAGACTTCATCGGACAGGATCCAAAGGTCGTGCTGAATGGCAAGCGCGCCCAAGGCGCGAATATCACTTGTCGTCAAAATCGCGCCCGTGGGGTTGTGCGGCGTGTTCAAAAACAAAAGGCGCGAGCGCGGCGTAATCAGCGGGGCCACATCCGCCGCCTGCATCCGAAAGCCAGCTTCAGCGCGCAGCGGCACCATCACCACCGTTGCGCCTGTGGCGGCAATTAGCCCTTCATAGGTGGCATAGCACGGATCGCCCAGCAGTACCTCGTCCCCGGGGCCGACCAGCGTGGTTAGGGTGGCAAACAGCGTGGTTTGCGTGCCAGGAAGCGCGGTGCATTGGCTGGGGGCAATCGTGCGGTGCGTACGTTTGGAATAGCGGTCAGCCAGCGCGGCCAAAAGGTTAGGCTCGCCCCGCCCGTTGGAATAACCCAAACGGCCTGCGTCAATGCCTGCTTTTGCGGCTTCCAGCAGCGCGTCTGCGGGCGGCACGTCAGGCTCGCCAATCGACAGTTTGATCACATCGCGCCCCTGCGCGATCATTTCCTTGGCGCGGGCGTGAACCGCCCATTTCGCCCCGCCAAGGTTCGAAAGACGATCAACAATAGGGGCAAAGCGCATGGTCTACCTTCGGGCTTAGAGAATACCCGCCAAGCCTAGCAGGAATTGGCGCGGCCTCAACCCTTTAGGCGACACGGCCATGCGCGCGCGCAGATTTTTCCGCAGCTATTTGCCCTTTTGGGCGGCAAGCAGCTGCGCCAACTGGCCTTCAATCCGATCAAACCGCTTGGCCAGTTCGGCGCGCTCGGCCTTTTCGGCCTGCGCTTCGGTTTCCGAGGCGGCCTCTTGCATCGAATTCACAATCAAGCCGATCAGCAGGTTCATCACGGCAAAGGTTGTGACAAACAAGAACGGCACGAAGAACATCCATGCATAGGGGAACACCTCTTGCACGGGGCGTGCGATACCACCTGCCCAATTTTCCAATGTCATCAGTTGGAACAGCGTGAACAGCGATGCGCCCATGCTGCCGAAATATTCGGGGAAATCCGCGCCAAACAGCCGTGTGGCCATCACGGCGGCGATGTAAAAGATGATTGCCATCAGCAAAAACACCGATCCCATGCCCGGCAGTGCGCGCACAAAGCCTTCGACCACGCGGCGCAAGGATGGCGAGATGGAGATAACCCGCAGCACCCGCAAAATCCGCAGCGCCCGAAGCACGTTCAGCCCCTGCGCGCCCGGAATAACCGCGCTGGCTATGATAACAAAGTCAAACACGTTCCAGCCAGAGCGGAAATAGCGCAACCGCAGCGCGTAGAGTTTGGCCAGAAGTTCGGCGATGAAAATGCCAAGGCAGATTTCATCCAAAATAGACAAAAGATTGCCCGTCGCACTGACCACTGTGGGCGAGGTTTCTAGCCCAAGGATTGCGGCGTTGATCAAGATCACCGCCAAAATCGCGTTATGCATGAAAGGGCTGTCCAGCCAGTTTTCCAGTTTTTGCGCAAGTGTCATTCTGTCTGGCCTAAGGAAGATTATCGGTGCGGGGTTTTCCAAAAAAGGTTTTAAGTTTGGCTGGCGCGTTTGTCAAACATCGTCTTTTGCTGCGCTGTGAAACACGTCTTTATGGATGATCACGTCGCACTGAGGATAACGCTGCAAAATGGCGCGGCGTAGGGCGGCGCCGATGTCATGCGCTTGGATGAGCGGCTGCGCCCCGTCCAATTCGATATGCAGGTTCACAAACACGCGGCTGCCCGCCATGCGGGTTTTCAGATCGTGATAGCCGAACACTTGGGGCCAACTGCCCGCTATTTCGCCAATACCCGCAATGAGCGCTGGGTCGGCGCGCCGATCCATCAGCGCATCGAACGCCCCTTTGCCAATGCGCAGCGCGCCAATGATCAGCAGCGCGGCAGCCGCCAGCGCGACCACGCCATCAATGGCCCCCATATCCCAGTATTTCGACGCGATCAGCGCCGCAATCGCGCCGATATTGGGCAGCAAATCGCCCAAGTAGTGCAAGCGATCAGCGGCCACCACGCGGCTGCGTGTTTTGCGCGCGACATAGCCTTGCCACATCACCAGCGCCAGCGTCAGCAGCACGGAAAGGCTCATCACCAGCAGGCCCGCACCTTCGGCTTGCAGCGGGGCGGGGGCAGGATCGGTCAGGCGCAGCACGGCGGCTGTGGCAATAACCCCAGCGGAGATCAGCACAAACAGCGCTTGGCCCAGCGCTGCCAAATCTTCGGCGGATGAATGGCCAAAGGCGTGATCCTCGTCGGCTGGCCGCGCGGCATAAATCAGGGCTGCCAGCGCGCCCAACGCGACCATTAAATCCATCGCGCTGTCGGCCAAACTTGCGGCAACAGACAGCGCCCCAGTTTGGCCCAGCGCCCACAGTTTCAGCGCCACAAGCACCGCTGCGACAACGGCAGATGTTGCGCCAGCGCTGATGTTCATCCGTGTATCGGGTGTCAATTGGGACATTTACTCTACCACTTCATCAAGGCGAACGCCCCAAAACATCGATTTCGGGGCCCAGCCGCGTTCGCCATCTGCATTCACGCGGCACCAATCGATCTGACATTCCAACAGACGCGCCAAAACCCCGCGCTCTGCCTGAAAGGCCACGGGCGATGCGGGGTCTGGCAGGGTATGAAATTGCGCCATATCCGTGGTGATGATCACTGTGCGCGCCACCGATAGCAAGGCGAAATGCACCCAGCCGCCCAGGCCTTCGAAATCTTCGACTTTGCGCCAGTTTTCATATTCGGCAACCACGCGCAAGGGCGTGCCTTTGGTTGTGAACACCCAATCAATGCGGTGCGTCAGGCCCGGCCCGCGCCGTGCATTGCCCTCGCTGCCCTTCAGAGAGACAAAGCGCGGCAGGGGCTGTTTGGTGACGGGGCCGATATTGGGGGCAATAGTGGGGGCGGGAGCAGGCACCGTCACTTGCGGCTGATCTTCGGGGCGTGGCTCGGGCCGTGTTGCCCCCTGCTGCGATGCGGCGGCGCTGTTTGCCGCCTGTGCGTTCACGTCCGCCTGAGCGTTCACGTCTGGGCGCGGGCGCGGGCGGGTTTGCGCCTCGGCGGCAAAGGCACTTATAATAGGCGCAAGGGTTATGCCCGCCACCAGCAGCCATGCCCCCGCCCGCCTGCGCGCTGCCCGCATCTGACCAATTCTGACCGCCCGAATGATGCCACCTGTGCCCATTGCCATCCCTGCCCGCGCGCCACGGCCGCAGCCTACCTTCGATTGGGGCTTGCGGTTGGGCACTGCTTTGCGCAGTTTGCCACTGTATGAACAGATATGGAAGTGCAGGGAGAGCGATCATGCCATCACCAAGGCTGACAGTTGTGGTCACCCGCCGTCTGCCCGAAGCGGTAGAGACGCGGCTAAAAGAATTGTTCGACGTCACCCTGCGCGATCCTGACACCGCGATGACGCGCGCCGAAATTGCCGCCGCAATGGCCAATTGCGATGTGCTTGTCCCCACCATTACCGATACCATCGATGCAGGGCTGATTGCCGCCGCTGGCCCGCGCCTGAAACTGATCGCCAATTACGGTGCGGGGGTGGATCATATCGATGTCGCTACAGCGCGCCAGCGCGGGATTTTGGTGTCTAACACACTAGGCGCGGTGACCGACGATACCGCCGATATCACCCTTGCCCTGATGCTGGCCGTCACCCGCCGTATCCCGCAGGGGCTGGCGGCCATGCAATCGGGCGCGTGGGAAGGCTGGTCGCCGATGGCCAATTTAGGCGGGCGGCTTGGCGGGCGGCGATTGGGTATTTTGGGCATGGGGCGCATTGGGCAGGCCGTGGCCCGCCGCGCCCGCGCCTTTGGCTGCCAAGTGCATTACCACAACCGCAAACGCCTGCGCCCCGAAACTGAAGCCGAATTTGACGCGACTTATTGGGATAGCCTTGATCAAATGCTGGCGCGCATGGACATCATTTCTGTCAATTGCCCGCATACACCCGCGACGTTCCATTTGCTGAATGCACGGCGGATCAAGCTGATGAAACCTATCGCCGTTGTGATCAACACCTCGCGCGGGGAAGTGATTGACGAGGCCGCCCTCACCCGCGCCTTGCGGGCGGGTGAAATTGCAGGCGCTGGGCTGGACGTGTACGAACATGGCCGCGACATCACCCCCGATTTGCGCGATCTGCCCAATGTCGTGCTGCTGCCGCAAATGGGATCGGCCACGATCGAGGGACGCGTGGAAATGGGCGAAAAGGTGATTATCAACATCAAAACCTTTGCCGACGGCCACCGCCCCCCAGATTTAGTGGTTGCTGGGATGCTGTGATCCTCCCCCACCTGCCCATATTCCGCCCAATTCAAAACAAATTTTCCTGATTTTCTAGGGGCGATAGTTGTTTCAGGAGCCCATCCATGCGTCGGATTATTGATATTGGCTTTTTGCTTGTGCTGGTTTTGGGCTGCGTCGGCCTTGATTTCTACATTCTCAAACGCGATTCGGCGGCAGAACGCTTTGGCATTTCTGACTATATCGCACAGCGCACCGATGACTTTAATGATGTGCTTTACCCGCCCAGCCTAGCTGCGGCTATGCCCACGGCACTTGAGGGTTGGGAAATCTCGCCCAAAAGTGCGGATAAAATGGTGGGGGCCACGGACGCCAATCGCGAAGATCAGTCCCATGAAATCGCCCTTGTCAAAGCAATGGCTGCGCTGACCAAAGCTGCATCGGGCAAGGGCGAAATGGTGGGCATGACCATGGTCAAGGGTGACACTCGCCTGCGCCTTGTGGCGACCCTGATCCAAGATGCAGATTTGCCATCTGGTATCGAAACCGCCACCGCCACACCCGCTGGCGACACCGCCGCCTTGCAGGCATTGATGCAAGCACAGGACGGTGCGGCGGCCTTAGCTGTCTATGATGTGGTCGATGGTGTGGCCTTTACCGAACTGCCCAGCGCTGGCGTGACGGGCGATCCTGATATCCGTATGATTCGCGCCGCCCTAGCGCCCGCCTTGTCGGTGACAGTCATCACCCAAAGCCGCGACGACGAAGCCATCAAAGAGGCGTTGCAAGCCATTGATTTTGTGATGCTGAATAAGCTGCTTCATACCCCCATAGACGGCGTTGTGGAGGGCAGCAAAACTGATCTGCGCGGCACTAAACCCAATTCCAGCCTTGGGACGACCACTGCACAACTGCCGCGTGCCGCCGTGCCCTTACCCGCAACGCACGCGCACCTTACCCGCAACGCACGCGCAGCGGGTAGCCAAGCCTGCGGCCCTGCCCGCAGAAGCTGCGGCGGCGCCGCCGAACGCTGATCAGGCGGCACAGCCGTCTGAAACTGCCGTCTTTCTGGCCCCTCCTGACAGCGATCTTGGCCAATCCAAACAGCCCTGCGTGCGCCGCGCTGGGGTGTTGGTTTGCCCTGATGGCTGATCGCCGCGCGATCACAGGGAACCACCTGTTGCACTTGCGCGCCGGCGGCTATAGCTGTCATGCAATTGTCAGGCTTGCGGGTTAACACCCGCGAAATTTGATGCGGACTGCTGGGAGATGGCCTTGGAAATTTTTACATCGGCAGGGCTGATTGCGCTGCTTCAAGTGATTGGAATTGATCTGGTTTTGGCGGGTGATAACGCCATTGTGATCGGCCTTGCTGCTGCAGGCCTGCCAAAAGAACAGCGCGCGCGCGCGATCCTGATCGGGATCGCGGCGGCCACCATTATGCGGATTGGTTTTGCGCTGGTGACAACGCAGCTTTTGGCCATTGCAGGGCTTTTGCTGGCGGGCGGCGTTTTGCTGCTGTGGGTGTGCTGGAAAATGTGGCGCGAGCTGCGCGAGGGCCACGGCGATGACAACATGGCTGAAGAGGCGCTGACGGGCCAAGATTTGAACGCCGATGGCAGCGTGGCTGGCGGCGCGCCGAAGAAAACGCTGGCCCAAGCCGCCCTGCAAATCGTGATCGCTGATGTCTCGATGAGCCTTGATAATGTTCTGGCGGTTGCTGGGGCGGCGCATGGCCACCCCACCGTGCTGATCGTGGGGCTTGTGCTGTCCATCGCGCTGATGGGCCTAGCGGCCAGCTTTATCGCGCGTCTTTTGAACAAATACCCATGGATCGCTTATGTCGGTCTGGCCATCATCGTCTATGTCGCCCTGAAGATGATGTGGGAAGGCTGGCACGAAGTGGCCCCCATGGTGCTGGGTTAACTTGGCCTGCGGCTGGCGGCGGCGATGTTCAGCATCAATGCCGCCAGCACCAGCGCGCCGCCTATGGCCGTGGCGCGGCTGAACGCCTCGCCCAAAAACAGCCACACCCAAAACGGGCCAAGAATGACCTCAACTTGGGACAGCAGCGTGGCCGTGGCCGCAGGCACCACCCGCGTGCCAAAGGTGTATAAGATCATCCCACCTGCCAACGTGACCACGCCCATAAACAGCGCAAGACCAATATCGCCCGCAGGCGGGGTTAAATCCTGCCCTGTTGCCAGTGCCAGCGCCACCCCCGTGATCGCAGAAAATATCCCCGCCAGCAGAACCACAGGGAAATGCCCGGTATCTGCGCGCAAATTGCCATGGCCTGCGCGCAGCGCGACCGAAAAGGCCCCAAAGCCAAAGGCACTGAGCAGGGCTGCAAGATTACCCCAAACCCCCCGCAAATCGATCTGCCCGCCCACCATCACAGCAATGCCCATCGCGGCCAAAACGATGGCGGCCCATGTGGCGGCAGGCACCCTTTCGCCCAGCAGCCCCCACCCGATCAGCGCCGCGAAAAAGGGCGATGCGCTAAACAGCACCACAGCACTGGCAATCGACGTCGTTTGCATCGCGTAAATCGCCCCGCCAAAGGCCAGCACCAGCGATAGCGCCCCCAAAACGCCGCTGCGCCCAACCGAGGCAATCGCCGCCCAAATCTGCCCTTTTGATGCATAGCCGACATAGGCCGCCAGCGCCAAAATCAGCCCCAAAGACCGCCACGCCATCACAGGCCACGACTGCGCCTCGACCACCAGCCGCAAAAACAGCCCCTGCGTTGACCAGACCAGCCCTGCCAGCAGTATCAGCCCCGCACCTGCCCGAAATGTCATACCTGCCCCCATTTTTTGCCATCTTGCGCAAATCCGATCATTCCATTTGCCCAAATACGACCCCGCCCGTCGCGCTTGGGCCAGTGCTCAAATGCGCGATCATCAGGCGCGGCTGAAGTCGTGCGTGTCTCTCTGCGCATTGGTGATGGGGGGCACCAGCTGTAGGCGCAGTATTGGGCGCAGAAACATTCGAGCAAAATGCCCAGCGTGGGTCTGTGCGATGCGCGGCCCGATGTGCATTATCCTGACGCGCTGCCCTTTTGACCCAGCGCTCAGTGAGGGGCTTTGCCCCTCGGAGCTGACGCTCCTCACCCCAGGATATTTGGTGAGTTAGGAAGC